>RFGN01000098.1 GCA_003696645.1 Gammaproteobacteria bacterium
GTAGATGACGACACCGTGGTGTTTGTAGTCCCGGATTCTCGTGAAGGTTGGGCTCAGGCGGTAGCTCAGATTGAGGTCATGGCCTTCAAGAAAAATACCGATAAAACCCTCGTGCTTGATTTCTCGAAGGTCCGTCCCAAAGGAGCCCCTATTGGTGGCATGCAGGGGCGCCCAGCGAGTGGCCCCATTCCATTCATGCACTCCATCTATATTGGCCTCAAAGAGGCCCAGCAGCATGATGAGCCTTGGAAACAAGCCATGATTATCGACCATTGGTTGGCCGATTGTGTCCGCGTTGGTGGTGCTCGGCGTTCAGCCCGCATCGCCGTGAAATACTGGAAAGACCCAACAGTAATCGGGTTCATCGAGTTCAAACGGCCGGAAGAATACGCGGGCATGAGCGTAGATGAGATCATCGAATACAACAAGACCTGCAAGTATCAGCCATACGCCAAGTATTACTCATCGAACAACTCGGTCCTCGTAGATAAGGAGTTCTGGGATTCGCTTGAGAAATACCACAAGGGAGATCGCAGCGACCTCGCTGTATGGGCTCACAAGGTGTTCACCCGCATCACGGAATCATCCTACTATGAGGTGATGGGAGAACCGGGCATCATCAACGTTGATCGCCTGACAGATAAAGGGCGAGACCAGATTGACTTCGATGCTGTCCTGAATGGCATGAAGAACTACCCAAAGACGGCCGTTGATGACCAGACAATGGACTATCTGGCTGCATACAAGGATACTCTGCTATCAAAGAAATACATCATGATCGTGAACCCATGTGGGGAAATCAACCTGTCCATAATGGGTGGTCTATGTGTCATCGGGGATACTCTCCCCTTCCATGCAGATACTCTTGACGAAGCCGAAGATGCTTTCAGGACAACTGCTCGTGCACTCATCCGTATCAACCGGCTGGATGCCTTCTATCAAGCTGAGGTGAATCGAACCAATCGTATCGGTGTGAGCATGACCGGGATCCACGAATTTATGTGGAAGTTCTTTAAAGTGGCATTCCGGGAATCTCTCAAGCCAGACTTCGACAAATGGAAGCAGGCTCGGGACGCAGGAGAGAACACGCAGGAACACCCGGATGTCGCTGTTCGAGCAGCAGACTTCTGGATGACCCTCAATCGGTTCCATCTAGCTGTTGAAGATGAGGTAAGGAAGTATTCTGCCAAACTCGGAGTGACGATTCCGCATACAGCATTGACCATCAAACCAGCAGGGACGACTTCCAAGCTATTTGGTGTATCCGAGGGTGCGCACCTTCCAGCATACGCATATTATATGCGCTGGGTGCAGTTCGAGGATCATTCCCAGCTAGTGGACGAGTATGAGCAGAAGGGATACCCTGTTATCCGTAAGCTGAAAACATACTCCGGTGTATCGCTCGTTGGATTTCCAACTGCTCTACGCATTGCCGCGCTCGACATTCCAAAGGAAAAAATGGTGTTGGCTGGGCAAGCTACCATGGAAGAACAGTTCCAATGGCTGATGCTTCTGGAGCGGTTCTACATCGACGGAGTTGACCCGGAGACCATGAAACCGTTGGAGAGCAAGATGGGCTCACAGGTCTCCTACACCTTGAAGTATGACCCGAAGTCCGTTTCGTTCGATGACTTCGTTCGGGCCATTGCCAAATACCAAAAACACATCAAGTGTGTATCAGTGCTCCCGCAAGCTGACACGTCCTCATATGAGTATCTTCCAGAAGATCCTATCACCAAGGAAGAGTATGAGTATTACACGGCTGAGATCAAACGTCGTGAGCAAGGAGAGCACATGGTAGAAGACATTGGCTATGAACAC
>RFGN01000650.1 GCA_003696645.1 Gammaproteobacteria bacterium
ATCTTGTGATCATTGATGAGGGACGACTCCTTGCGGAATTTCCGGTCTCTGAGCTCCCGGAGCGGACATTTGTCAGGTCATACACCATCCGTACCCGGAGCCAGCAGGAGAGCATGGCACTCTCTTCTGCCCTTCAGGAGCGTGGTCTGCAGGTTGAGAATCGTGGGATAAATCTGGAAGTCACCCTCGGGGCGAAGGCTGACCTCGGAGTTCTCGAGGAATTACAGCTCCAGTATTCCCCACTCCGGAGTCTCCTTGAGCAATACTTCATGGATGTGACGCAGGGATGAGGATCAATCTACTGACTTCCGCGGCACTCTCCGTCCTGCTGACCCTCCTTGTCTTTGCTTCGGTCTATGCATTCTCTGGGGAGGAGAGCGAGACCTATCCCACCTTCGTCGATAGGACTGACCTCCAGACATATGAATTCACTGGCTTCAAGAGCTATAGCCTTGATTTCCTCATCAACGCAAATTTCTCCATGAATGTCCTTGTGGAGACTACCCTGAATGAACGGGGATCCTCCATCCTTGAGAATCAGACGATAACCGGTAATTTCACCTCCTATGATCTTCGCTACAGATTTGAGACTGCAGGTTCGGTCATGATATCTGTGCGACCTGTTGTAGCTGAGGATCAGAACTTCACCATTGGATTTGCGGGCATTCGTTCTTCAGTGACTCCTGATGACCAGTACATCATCTCCCTCTATTCTCTCCCTGCTCTTGTCACGGCTGGAGTCGTGCTTCTCTCCCTTGTTCTTCCTGCGGTGGGTTCCCGACTCCTGTACTTCACCTACAATCCCGAGCGCTTCTTGGTCATTACCTTTACCTCCCCCCTCCTTGCAGTCCTGGGGTCTCATCTGATCCCATTTGCCCTTCCCGTCCGCAAGGATGAGGTGCTCTTCAGCTTCCTCTTGGACTCCCTGCTCTTTCCATCTGTCCTGTGGTTAGTTCCTGTTCTCCTGGTTCTCAGCTACTTCAGCAGACAGGTCTCCAGGGTTCAGCAGTTGTGGAGTATCCCCCGTGGCAAGCAGTTGACATTTGTCTCCCGATTTCTTTCTCTCCTCCTGGATCTGGCACTCTCTCCCTTCATCTTTTCTTTTCTTGTAGCGAGGTATTATCTCACTCCACTCCTCGATATCTCCCCTGACATCTTGGAGTACTCCTTGGCACTCTGGCTGAGCAATCTCTCTGTCCTCCTCCTCTGGAGTTTAGTCCTGACCTGTCTTTCCTTCCAGGTCGACTCGGTGATGACGATGTTCTCAGGAGCAGTTGTCGCTGTGCTCCTGATCCAATTTGGGCAGTCTCTGTTGCCGAAGCTCTCGTCTTCGCCCTCGTCATGGAGTACCTTGACTGCAGTCCTCTCACTTCCCTTGCTCGTCGTGGCATTCAAGCTCTATCTGTTCTCGGAGGTCTCCTCATGAAATTAAGGAATGCACAGAAATTTGCCCTCTTCATGGTGACACTCAATCTTCTTCTCCTCATGGCTTCTCCGCAGAGGGGATTTGATGTGGAAGAAGATGTGGTGATCAATGAATATAAAATCTATACCAATACTTTTGTTTTAGGTGAGAAAATCCAAGTTAGGGTCAGTGATGTCCAAGGAATACTTCAATTAGAGATGAGTGTCAATCCAGGTCAGTTTGGACAGGAAATTTATAATTTTACTGGTGATTGGTCCCATACATTTAGCTACAATTTTTCTTCCGTTGTCAGTTTTGTCTTCACAAGAATTAATGGGACTGGCCGGGGGCATGTTGTCATCAGAACTGTCGAGGCCTTCCCTTTTAAAGCGGTGGTCATGCTTGGACCCTCTGGTCTTCTGCTTGCAGTGACATTGGTTCTCCCGAGATATCTTGAGAAGCGGGGTCTCAGATTTCCTCTTATTCACGATGAGCTGGAGGCTCTTCCTGCAGTGTTGCTTGTTCTTCCTTATCTTCTCCTTGTGAGCTCTGAATTCAGCAGAGTCAGTTTGTACTATTTTGATGAATTTAGGTATGTAGAAATTGGGGAACCTGATTTTCTCGGCTATATGTTCTATGATTTTTTCACTAATATGGCGGTGCCGTACATCCTCATCTTCGTTTTTCTGTCCTTCCCACGCCTGATACGAAAGACGAACTATTAC
>RFGN01000651.1 GCA_003696645.1 Gammaproteobacteria bacterium
CCCTTTGTTCTTCCATCCTCCGAACGGCGGATGGCGCAGCAAGATCGAAGCTGCGATATTCAAGGGGCTTGGTGTCCGGCCGGGTGTTCCGGACCTCATTGTTCTGGAACAGAACGAGACACACGCCGGGCTTTTCGTTGAGCTCAAATGGGGTAAAAACCGGATGACACAGGCGCAAATATGGTGGCAGGAAGAATTGGTGAAAAGAGGATACCGACATGAGTGCATTTACAGCTTTGATGATTTCAGGAAATTGATTGATGAATACTTGAGTGATGTTTAGACATGGTAGTCTGTTTTCTGGGATTGGCGGATTTGACTTAGCTGCCAAATGGATTGGCTGGGAGAATGTTTTTCAATGTGAAATTGATACATACTGCCAGAAAATCCTAAAGCAGCATTTTTCTGAAGCTGAGTTGCATGACGATATAAAAACCTTTGATGCGAAAAAATACATAGATGCAATTGACATTATTTCAGGAGGATTCCCATGCCAGCCCTTCAGTATCGCCGGGAAGCGAGGAGGCGCAGAGGATGACCGAAATCTCTGGCCTGAGATGTTTAGAATTATCAAAGAAGTCAGGCCGGCTTGGGTTGTTGGTGAAAATGTTGCTAATATCAAAAACTTCGTGGAATTCGAAAATGCGTGTGCTGATCTGGAAGGTGAAGGTTACGAAGTACAATCGTTTATTATTCCAGCTGTCGCCGTTGGGGCGTGGCACAGGAGAGACAGGGTGTGGATTGTGGCCTACACCAACGAAAATAGATGCAACAGTAAGGGAGTACCAATATCAACCAGGAACAAAGAAAAAGGTGTACTGCCTTCCAGGAATAGTCAAATTATTCCCGACGCCAAACGCAAGAGACTACAAGGGGGATCCTGGAAAGGCATGGAAGAATCAAGCATCACTGCCACGAGCTGTGAAAATGTTCCCAACGCCTCGGGCAAGGGATTGGAAGGGGCAGACACAGCGAGGAATTCATGCGCCAATGGATGGGATATGCAACCACTTGAACGTGACTGGTGGTCAGCTGAACCCGGAGTGGGTAGAGTGGCTGATGGGGTTCCCAATCGGGTGGACAGAATTAAAGCGTTAGGGAACGCAATAGTGCCGCAGGTGGCATATCAGATTTTTAAAGC
>RFGN01000652.1 GCA_003696645.1 Gammaproteobacteria bacterium
CGAAGGTGCAAGGGACACGGTCCTGTCCGCGCAACCCTGGATCATGGTCGAAATGCACAGCCCGCCCGAGTTGCCCATGGTGGAAAATGCCCGTCTGGTCCTGGAATGGTGCCAGCGGATCGGCTACCGGGCCTGGTATATGAAAGAGGCGGTCGCCATGGATCGGCCGGAAATGATTGCGCACAGGGGAAAATGTCACCTCTTGCTGCTTCCGGCCGGCGCATCATATCCTGCCGAGCTGGCAGCCATCCCCCAACGTGCTCCCCTTCCAAATGACTGAACCGCGTAAGATCGTCATTCTCACTTCCGAATTCCCTCCCGGACCGGGAGGGATCGGCAATCATGCGTGGAATCTGGCTAAGGAACTGGTCACGGCTGGATTGCAGGTAACCGTAGTAACGGACAGTAGGAGGGAGTGGAAGGATGCCGAGCAGGGCTTCGATGCTATCCAGCCATTCCGGCTTTTTCGCGCGAGGCGGGACGCCGGCAGGATGATGGGCGTGTTGCATCGCTGGTGGTTGTACCTCCTTGCCTGGCTGCGGGCAGAACCGAATGAATGGATTCTGCTTTCCGGAAAATTTCCATTGTGGTTTGGTGGATTGGCCACCTTGTTACCCATTAGCCGGAGAATCGCTGCGGTACTGCATGGTTCGGAAATCAACCCCCGATCCGGGTGGAAAAAGTGGCTGACAAGGTTAGGTCTGTCGGCCTGTGACCGACTCATTGCTGTTTCTTCATATACCCGGGATCTTGCCCTGCGTCTGGATCCAGGACTTGAAATCAACATCATTCCAAATGGGTTCGACCCTGAAAAAATTACACATCCGGGTAACGGCAAAATGAAGGGGGTTCCTGCACTGGTAACGGTGGGCACCCTTTCACCAAGAAAAGGCCAGGAAAATGTCATCCAGGCCTTGCCGAACATTCGTCGACGATTTCCGAGGGTACATTATCATCTTGTGGGGTTGCCCCAGCAGGCTTCCATGCTCCAGGTCAAGGCTCAATCGCTGGGGCTCGATGATTCTCTTACGATACATGGTGCGTTGCCAGATAAAGATCTTGCAAGGGTTCTGAAGGGATCCGACATCTTTGTCATGCTCAGCACCGAACAGGCTGATGGCGACGTAGAAGGATTTGGAATTGCAATCCTGGAGGCCAATGCCGCCGGTTTGCCGGCGGTTGGTTCAGCCAATTGTGGAATTGCCGATGCAATATGCGATGGTTTCTCCGGCCGGTTGGTTGATCCCCAAAATCCTGAACAAGTTGCAGAGGCCGTGGAGGATATCTTGAATGATTACGAGCGTTATTCAATGCAGGCAAAGGAGTGGGCGGCACGGTTTCACTGGTCCGTTGGCATTGAAAAATATCTTGAAGTCCTGGATTTGTGAAACTCGCCATCATTTCCCATACCGAGCATTACTTGCGAAACGGCCAAATCGTAGGCTGGGGTCCTACCATTACGGAGATCAATCACTTGACTGAAATATTTGAGGAGATTTGGCATGTGGCTGTATTTAAAGAGGAGCCTGCCCCCCCGAGTGC
>RFGN01000653.1 GCA_003696645.1 Gammaproteobacteria bacterium
AGAGAAGGGCAGCAATGTCAAGGATCTCGCTGCTATCCATCGTCAGCATATCCGCCATGATGGGGTCGGATTCAATGAGGTGATCCGAGAGAACCTCGATCTTTCCCTTGAAGAGGCTGATAAGGAAGTCGGTCGTCTGCGCTTCGGGAGGAATGACGAACTGCACAGATCGAGACTGCTGAACCCCATCATGATTGATAAAGAGACTCAGCTTCATGTCAATCGATTCGAGTCCGTGCGGGATATTGGTTTTGATGGTCGCAACGACATCTTTACCGCGCACGATAAAACTGTTCAGATAAAACCTCTTATCGCTTGGAAGAGCCATGATCTTGCTCAGCACAAACTCATCATTGCTAGGCTGATAAACAATTTTGTCGGCAACCAACCCATTGGTAATGATTTGTGCCACGAAATCATGATACGGCTGGTCAAGGGGGATCCTCGCCCGACGACCTCGCAGCTGATCATCATGGAGATACATGGTGAAGCTGGGAGTAGAGTCTTCAGCATGCGATTTCAGGATGGCGATGATTGCCTTCGAATAATCATGGTCGTTGAAGTAGTAATCCTTGAAAACCTGCTTGAGCGTTGGCCCAGAGCATTTCCAAGTGATGTCGCTGCACCGAAACCCGGCAGCATTCCGCTTGATCCAATCCTCCATCGATTCCGGGAACCGATTGAGAAAATCGTTGAAGTCATCGAGGGACTTCATCCGGCACGATGCCCGAAATCCCACACTGACTGGATCCATGCAAATTTCTCCGACAACATTGATATTCTTGTGGGAGATGTTGTCGATATACAGGCCCCACTTCCGCTTCTTGGCATTATTTCGCTGTTCTCCTTCGGTGACCTTCTTTTTACCAGCTGCAAATCCCAGAATCACCCCATTGTCGAACTGGGGTGACCACGCGAGGGAACTGTTCTTGAGAAGCACGTCCAGCAGATACTTCCCGGGCAGATCCTCGGATAGGATAAAATTAAGCGTGTCATGCCCATTCTCGGATTCTGCGATGATTTCTCCGGTTCTCGCCGATTTGACTTGGACATATTTGATGCAAGGATTGCTTCGGGGATACCGGAAATACCAATCGATGATGAACCTCGCACAATTCCTGTAATGCCTACCAGGCGCCGTCACCTTGACCGAGACGACATAATCCTCATCGGAAATAATGAACAGGAAGGGAAGTTGGTAGTATTTTTCTCGGTTACTCGTAGCATTGGGGATTACCGATACAACCCGATATCCCTCGATCACCTGCTCAAAATGCACCTTGGGAGTGGCAGCTTCCTTGCCACTCTCGATTTTGATAATGCGGGCCATCATACCCTCCTTGCTCAGATAATGAACGGATCGTTGGGGAATTGGGCTCCCCGGATTTTCCCCACCCCATAATCATGCCAATGCAGATTAGGGAAGCGCATCCCATTAGTCATCCAGTTGTAATCGTGGCCAACATGGACATGCACATTATCGGGGATGGTGTTCGCCCAGTCATAGCTACGAATCGGACGACCGTTGTCAAAACCGGCAACTCGACCGAAAATGCAGGTCGAGAACTGCGAGGACTTCGGATGGAAGCTATCCACATCCACCAGAGCCAACATATCCTCGCCATCCACAGGAAGTGCCCCATGAACGAAGACATGCAGCTTATCCTCGCGGAACGTGGTTGCATGAGTAGGAACGCCGCTCAGATAATCGATGATGTCATTGCGAACATCATCGCTCTGATTGAGAAGGATCTCCAGAGTCTTGTCAAGGCCGTGCTTGGGCTGGCCATTCCAAGATCCGTGATCCCGGTAGGACCGAAGGGCGCGCAGCAGCTTGGCATCGTGATTACCAAGCACATGCACCGCATTCCCACTGCGAACCAAGTTCATCACGAACCTGAGAACCCCCAGTGGATGCTGATACCGGAGATCTGAATCCGTCAGATCCCCCAGGAACACGAAAAACGGCCGATCATCGGTTTCCAGCTCGGCCGCATGAACATGGGTAATCAGCGGGGACAGCATCGAATGGATGTCCCCGATAACCACCAGTCGCCTATCCGTTTGGAAGTGCATACTGCTCTTCCTCCTTTTCCTTCGCTTGATGACATACTTATCCGATAACCACCCTGTTGTCAAGGCATATTTTCCCCATGCAGACGGTGGAATGTGACTGACCAGCTAAATACCCACATGAAGCTGATTGACCTCTTAGAAGCTCTTAAACCGTCTCAGTATCGTCCTTTGCGGTTATGCTGGAACCCAAAGACCCATGAGGAATTGTTCAAGAAGCTCCCATATGAGGGAGACAGGAGACGGTTTCGTCTCTACATA
>RFGN01000654.1 GCA_003696645.1 Gammaproteobacteria bacterium
CGATGCACCAGCAGGTATTCCATTTCTTCCAATCGGCCCAGGTGGATTTTTAGTTGGGTATTGCCCCAGTGGATGGCCTCGCGGATTTGTTTGCGGGTAAAACGGTAGTCCTTCTGTTCGATCTGTTCTTGCTGGCAAGCGGCTTTGACCCTCTCATGGATCAGGTGTAATAACTTGCGCGTTTGAGGTGGCAGCTCGTCCAGGCTGCGGCCCAGCACCTCATGGGCCAGCCGGTTGGCGTGCTCGATGTCCTCCAGCGTGACTTCAATGTACTCGATCACTTGATCCTGACAGGGGATTGTCTTGATCTCCCTCTGATATTGATGCAGCAAGGCAATGCTATTGATCAGTTGCAGGTATTTCATGTGATCACGCCGGGTGCGGGTTTTATCGGACAGGAACGTCAGTTGTTCTGCATAGGGATTGACGACTTTTAACGGACGGATCAGGCGTTGCACATTTCTGTGCAAGCAGGTCAGGTGCTTTTTGGCTTCCTGCATCAGCAATCCTTCCAACGTCTGACTTTTACGTTGCAAGGCGTGAATGGCTTCGGTCTGCTCCCGGCTTTCATTCACGGTGAGCACCACACAACGGTTCAATAATTCTTCGTCGATATCGATCGCAGTTGTGGTCAGGAACAGCATCACCGGACCTTGCACGGTGTAGCTTTTGGTTTCCAGGTTGCCCGTGGTTTCATTCTTGCCGGTACTGGCAATGCTGACAGCCCCCTCACTCTGCAACAGCTTGAGTGCATAACTGGCTTGCTCCGCGCCTTCTTCTTCGGCTATTGCCAGGATCTTGTGCTTGAGGTTGGTTTCACCCATGTAAAACAGGCTTTGCCCGGTCATGGCACTGTACTGGACGCGCTCTTCATCCAGGGGTATGCGGGACACCCAAGATTCTAACCTTAAAACCGGTGCAGCCAATGAAAAAAGGGTAACATTTGAATCTAGCCATTCTGCTTAAAAAAGATTAGTACAAATTGGAACGCCAATCTGGTGTATATCGACCAGACTACCTTCGATAAAGAGGCCCAACATGGACAA
>RFGN01000655.1 GCA_003696645.1 Gammaproteobacteria bacterium
AAAAACGGAGGCTGATGCCTCCGTAAGTGTTTGTTATCGTTATGGAAAATGTGGTGGGCAGGGACGGAATCGAACCGCCGACACGGGGATTTTCAGTCCTCTCAGAAACCTAGAAAAACAAACGAGAATGTGGACAAAAAGCCCTGTCGGGGACAATATGGGGACACTTTTTTCGGCGAGGTGAGTCCCGATGGCAACGATTATCCAGAGACCCAATGGAAAGTGGCAGGTCAAGGTCCGACGAACCGGGTTCCCTTCCCTGTCGAAGACCTTTAATACCAAAACGGATGCCACCCGGTGGGCGCGCAAGATCGAGGCGGAAATGGACCGGGGAAGCTATTTGCCGTCCCAGGAGGCTGAAAGGCTAAGTCTGGGCGATTGTCTCCAGCGATATCTGAGAGAGGTTACGCCCCGCAAAAAAGGCGCCGCGCAAGAACTGATGAAGGCACGGGTCATTCTTCGACATCCCATAGCGGAGCTGAGCATGGCGCGCATTCGCGGTTCGGATATCGCGCGGTATCGCGATGATCGGCTGGCCGAAGGAAAGGCTGCTTCGACGGTGATAAAGGAGCTGGCGCTTCTTTCGCATCTCTTCAATATCTCGCGCAGAGAGTGGGGGATGGAAGGTCTTGTGAACCCCGTTCAGCTTGTAAGCAAGCCGAAGGTGAACAACCAGCGTGACAGAAGATTGCTCCCTCACGAAGAGGAGAGGCTGCTGGCTGCATGTTCCCTGCCTTTCCGCAACGCCAACCCATGGCTCAGGCCCATGGTGATTCTGGCCTTGGAAACGGCCATGCGAAAAGGCGAGCTTCTGGATCTGCGATGGCAGGACATTGACTTCGCGAAGCGTCAGCTGAGATGCAGGAACAAGGACCCGAAAGGTGAGGTTTCCTATCGCTTCGTACCATTGAGTTCCCGGGCGATTGCCACGTTGAGGGAGTTGCCTCGCTCTGTTGATGGAAAAGTGTTTCAGACCACCGACAATGCGATCAAGCTGGCATTCACCCGTGCCTGCAAGCGGGCCTGCAAGCATGTGCACGAGCATGAGCCCGGGAAGAGGAAAAAATGCAGTTGCAGCGGGATTGAGGGACTGAGATTTCACGATCTCAGGCATGAGGCCACGTCGCGGTTCGTTGAATCGGGCCTGTTTACGGATATCCAGGTTGCAAGCATCACAGGCCACAAGACGTTGCAAATGCTGAAGCGTTATTCGCATATGCGACCTTCCGATCTTGCTGACTTGCTGGACAAGGCGGCAATGAGGAGACAGCCCCAAAACCGCGACTGACGGTTGTCGGTTTTCATTCACAGAGAGGTCGATTCCGCAGGCGGTGCCTCCCGGTCGTTTCGAAATGTCGGATGCCGGCGGTTTGCCTCCAGGGCATGATGGTTCCCAAGCTTGGGAACATGGAAGTCCGTTTGCTCCAGTCCAAAATGGGCCGCAAGGAGGCTGTGATGTTTGCGTGGTTGAAGGATTTTTTCGGACAGGATGTGTTCACCGGGGACGCCTCCTGTCCGGGGCTTGAGGAAACCGGGGATATCAACCCGGCAA
>RFGN01000099.1 GCA_003696645.1 Gammaproteobacteria bacterium
GCTGCGCTACGATTACCTGGTCCTGGCCATGGGGGCCCGCACCAATTATTTCGGCAATGAGAACCTCCGCAAATACGCCCTTTCGATGAAGACCGTGAGCGAGGCCATTGCCTTGCGAAATACCATCATCAGCAATTTTGAACGGGCCATGAACGAGCGGGACCCCGAAGTGGTGAGCCTCCTGCTGAACGTGGTCATCGTGGGTGGCGGCCCGACGGGTGTGGAGTTGGCCGGGGCACTGGCGGAGATGAAAAAATACATTTTGCCGAAGGACTACCCCGAACTGGACTTCAGCCAGATGAACATCTACCTGTTGGAGGCATCCGGTAAGATCCTGAACGGCTACTCCGAAAAGTCATCGCTCAAGGCCCGGGAATACCTGGAACGGCTGGGCGTGCGGGTGAAGACCGACACCTTCGTAGAAGACTACGACGGCCAAACGGTTTACCTGGCTGATGGCAGTACGCTGCCTACCGAGACCGTGATATGGGCTGCCGGTGTGAAGGCCAATTCCGTTCCCGGTTTGCCGAAGGAAGTGGTGAACGGCGGCAACCGGCTGGTGGTGGATGAATTCAACCGGCTGATGGGTTACGAGGATGTTTTCGTGCTTGGCGACCAGGCCATCATGAAAACCAAAGACTACCCTGCGGGGCATCCGCAGGTGGCCACTGTGGCCATACAGCAGGCGGAAAATCTGGCGGACAACCTGCGGCGTCTGCAAACCGGCAAATCACTCAAACCATTTCGCTACCGCAACAAGGGCGCCCTGGCCACCATTGGCCGCAACCTGGCCGTGGCCGACCTCCCGGGATTCCATTTCCATGGATTTTTCGCCTGGGTACTCTGGCTATTCGTGCACCTGATGGAGATACTGGGTGTGAAGAACAAGCTGATCGTGTTCATCAACTGGGCCTGGAGTTACTTTACCTACGATCAGTCGCTGCGGCTGCTGATCAGGCCCCAGTTGCCGAAGGCGAGCCAGAAAACAGGCTTGCTGGTAGATGAAGAGGAACCGGTTGCCTGATCCTAATCTTTCACCAACAGTTTGAAATGTTCTCCGGGCC
>RFGN01000100.1 GCA_003696645.1 Gammaproteobacteria bacterium
AGCGCTCCGATCACGGGCCTGCTGGTGTTCCTGTGGCTCAATCAGAGCCACGAGGCCCAGCTCCAGCACGAGAGGGCCGAAACGGCCCTCCGGCTGGAAGCCGAGAAGTTCGACCGGGATTTCGACAGGTTGACCTCCAACCCCCGCCTCGAAGCCTCGAAGCGGAAAATGGCCCAGCATTCCGAACGAATCGCGGGGCTTGAAAGTAAGTTGGAGGGGCTGGATAATGCCGCTCAGGATGGCTTGATCCAGAGCCAGAAAGATGCTCAGGATGCGCGCGAGGCACTGCTGTCCGCGCCGCCTCCTAGCCTTCCTGACCCCGGCGATCCGGGCGAGCCATAAACCAGTTCACTCAGCAAATCTCCTTGCGTGAGTGTGGGAGCGGGCCGAAAGGCCCGCTCTTCTTTTTCTACTGAGCTGCCAGGTGAATCCCCAACCCCCTCATTACCCTCATAATGGTATCAAATCTCGGCTTCGCGCCAGGAGTGAGCGCCTTGTACAGGCTTTCCCGACCTAGGCCCGTTTTCTTTGCGAGCTGTGTCATTCCCTTGGCTCTAGCAATATCACCAAGAGCAGCTATCAGGAGATCAGTATCCCCTTCTTCCAAGGCGGCAGTCAGGTACTCATTGATCGCTTCAGGGGTGTCCAAATGCTCGCTGGCATCCCAAAGAGATGTTTTTGCATTGCTCATGTGTCCCTAACCTCCTTCGCTAGCTGTTTTGCCAATTCAATATCCTTCTGTTGGTTGCGTTTGCTGCCTCCGGCAAGCAGGATAATCAGATGATTTCCGTGTTGCATAAAATAGACGCGGTATCCTTTGCCAACATCAATTCTCAGTTCTGACACACCATCGCCTACAGGCTTTACATCGCCTGGATTCCCAAGCGACAATCTTCGGATTCGGATATCTATCCTGGCCTTGGCTCTAATATCCCGAAGCCGAGAAAACCACTTTGCATAGACGCCAGTTTGCCGAATCTCTATCACGGTTTAATTGTATCTAGTTGGATACGATATTGCAAGGACTGCTGAGGATTCAAACGACAAAAGGAGCCAATCGCCGCCATTTGTCGTTCATTGATGTTCCTCCCCTCCCCCTCTGGCTCCTTTTGCCGCCATTTGTTGCCATTTGTCGCCATCGAGGAACGCATCAGAACCGCTGCCATGACCGGCGACGCTAAACGGCTCGGCATGATCCGAAACTGGAACGCAACGGTCGGGATTGGGGGAGATACGAAAGCCGGAGCCCACTAGAAGAACAGGCCGCCTTTTGGCGGCCTGATGTTCTCTAAACGCGGTCATCGAGGGAGCTATAATAAACATTGTCAACAGACCTGAGATCGGCGTCATACGCATTGTTGAGGTTTCTCTCTAAAAAAGCGAATGCTTCCCGATCACTCCCTATAGAATCTTCACTCAACCTCTGCCCAACATCAATCCCAACTTCCATGCCCCGCAGCGGCGCACGGTTGCCGTAAATCATCTTGCCCTTGGCAAACAGCAGCTTCATCAGGAAGAAGCCGACGAAGGGATTGAAGATGAATGGCACAACCAGACGCAGCCGCTTGCGAGCCTGCTCTGCGGTAAGGGCCGAAGCGCCCTTGAAGAAAAGGTTGCGCTCGAACCGCTCAACACAGCGCACG
>RFGN01000656.1 GCA_003696645.1 Gammaproteobacteria bacterium
CAGATGCGGTACGCAAGGTTCCCCTGCCACTAGGTGAGCAGGGGAACTTGCTCAATCAATCAAACTTGAGAGGTGAATGAAATGAACACAAAGCAGGAAGGTCTGAACGTAGTATCTGGCGCGTTTGAGCGTAAGGAAGGCACCGGGGCGTGCTTTCCTCAATTTGATGGTAGTGTTTCGGGCGATGCCCGTATTGACGGCAGGCTCTACGAAGTTGAGGCTGACATCCGGCCTCGGAAGAAGTCGCTTGTGCTCCACATGGAGCATGGCACTATCAAGGTTGATGCGGAGATTCCCGTCAATCCGCGGTACGAGGAAAACGACCGCGCTCCGCGTTGGTCGGGTAACGTCGAGATCAAGGATAAGGAGTATCGCGTTTCTGTCTGGCTTAGCTGGACGAAGCGTGAAACTCGATTCCTGTCCATGCGTTTCAGCGAGATTATCGAAGTGGATGACAAGTTGATGGACAAGTTCGATTTCGACATGAAACCAAAGGCAACTTTCCTCGATACGTTCGACAACGATAGCCGCTATGCTGTCCGCGATCCTGACGTGGAGATGGAGCCGGATTTGCTCAGCGGCCCCGGACGGGCGGTTGAGTAAAGAATTAAGGGGTGGTAGCTTCGGCTACTGCCCCTTTTTTTGTTGCCACTTCTTGCTGGCCTCGCGGGCCTGGCTGATAACTGAGTACTGAGTACTATATAACACCTATTTTGGTGTGAATAGGAACATTGAATATGAATGTATGTATTGTTGAGGATATGTTATCGGCTATTAGGCTGAGCGAGGCCGGAATAGCGCCGATTTGTTTGCTCGGAACATCGTTAAGCCAGACCCAGTTCAACAAACTGGCTAAGTTAAAGCCGAACAAGATTTATATTTGGCTAGATATGGATGCTATGAACAAAGCGGTTAAGCTACAGGCTCGTCTATCTTCAATATGTAGCCAAGTATATGTTATTAGATCGAAAGAAGAACCGAAAGAGTTGACAGATAACGAGATAAGGAGCAGATTTGATGATTAGTGAGCTGATGGATTGGTACATGAAGTCAGGAGG
>RFGN01000657.1 GCA_003696645.1 Gammaproteobacteria bacterium
TGCAATGCATTCTGGCCATGGAAGTGGTTGCTCAGCCGCTGATGCCTGATGGCTCGACACAAACCTCGCTTGATCAGGCCCCCAATGGAGTGCCGATCATCAATATCGCGCGACCAGGGGCAAGCGGCCTGTCCCACAATCGCTATCGTGATTTCAATATTGATCCGCAGGGGTTGATCTTCAATAATGCAGCCACTTCGGTGGCGACCACTCAGTTGGGTGGTCTGATTGTCGGTAACCCCAACCTGCAGCGCAGTGCCACGCTTATCCTGAACGAGATAACCGGAACACAACCCAGTCAGCTCAAGGGGTATGGTGAGATCGCAGGCCAGGCCGCAGATCTGGTTATTGCCAATCCGAACGGATTGACCATCAACGGTACAGGTTTTATCAACACTTCACGTCTGGTACTGACGACTGGCAGGCCGGTCCTGTCAGCAGGAAATCTCGATCATTTCAGCATCGATACTGGCGAGATTCTTGTAGAAGGGCAGGGTCTGAATGCACTGGATACCCCAGTTGCCGATCTCTTCAGTCGTTATATGACCCTCAACAGCAAGATTCATGCTCATTCCCTGCATCTGAGTCTTGGCAGTCAGAATATCGATTACACAACCAACCAGGCACAGTTTCAGTCCGGTTCTGTGGTGTCCACAAAAAGCCTGTTGTTGGACAGTACCAGTCTGGGTGGCTTGTATGCCGACAGCATTCATCTTGTCGGAACCGAGGCAGGTCTGGGGGTCAACATGCCACCGGAAGTCCTGGCCTCGAACGGAAGTATCCAGATTGAGCAGCAGGGCAATCTGACCCTGTATTCGGCTCAGGCCACGCAGGATATCCAGGTAAACTCCGGTGGAACGCAGACCATAATCGGAGACATCTCGTCAGGACGTTCTCTGGCATTACTGTCCTCGTCGACCCTGGATACCGGCAGTGGGATGCTCTCGGGTGGGGTGCAGGTCAGTCTTCAGGCTGGTACCCTGAATCAGACAGCAACGATTCTGTCCGGGAAAGGGAATTCGAATGGTCCATCTGTTCCAGGCAACTTGCAGGTTGTGGCACAAGATATCAATAACTCGGGCATTCTTGCCGTCACGGGGGATGTTACTCTGACAACCCAGAACCTGAACAACCAGGGCACTTTGTTTGCCGGAAAAAACATGCATCTGTTTACACGCGGAAGTCTGACCAACAACAACGGTGCAGAGATCCTGGCAATGCAGGATATGCTACTGGCGGCA
>RFGN01000658.1 GCA_003696645.1 Gammaproteobacteria bacterium
GCCAATCGGAGCAGGATGTCAAGATCCGACGCCAAGCTTCTGGTTGTAAACGGCAACATGATGATCACCACAAGGCTGATACATCTTCCCAAATTCATGCAAAAGGGAGATGTACTTGTTGTGAATGACAGTGCCACCATTCCGGCATCATTCAAAGGGTATCTTGGCAACAGACCAGTTGAGTTAAGGCTTGCCACGAATCTCCATCTCGAGTTTGACAGGTTTGAGGAATGGAGGGCATTGATCTTCAATGCGGGATCCAGCCACCTGCCAACCGAGAAACGAGGCATTCCCCCCATCCAGGTGGGAGACCAAATCTATTTTTCAAGGTACCTGACAGCAGAGGTTATCGATCTGGAAAGTGACAGAATCATCAAGATCAGGTTCTGCAATACCCATTCAAGTCCACTGATCCAACAGCTTTTCAGGTTGGGAACCCCGATCCAGTACGCCTACCTTCAAGATAAACTGGAGGTGTATGACCAACAGACCATTTTCGCAGGAACCCCTGCCTCAGTTGAACCGCCATCTGCTGCTTTCCAGTTCACATGGAAATTGGTCAACAGCCTCAAGGTCAAGGGAGTGACAGTTGTACCAATAACACATTCGGCAGGCATCTCATCAACCGGTTCCAAAGAACAGGATCAGCGATTACCCTTCGAAGAAAAGTACCGCATTTCAAAGAAGACGGGAGCCATCATCAATGCAGCCTTGGAGGAGGGAAGGAGAGTGATCACCTTGGGAACCACAGTGATCCGTGCAGTCGAAAGTGCGGCGAACAACGGCAAGGTTGAAGCAGGAACTGCATTCACCACCCTCAAGATCGACAGGGATTTCAAACCACAGATAGTTTCCGGCATCCTTACTGGCATGCATATACCCGATGAATCGCACATGCAGATCATAGAAGCGTTTTCATGCAGAGTTGAGGAAGCCTATCAGATGGCCAAGCTCGATGATTTCCTCTGGCATGAGTACGGCGATATGGGGTTCTTCATAAGAGACAGCTGGCAATGAGTCGACCCTTGGGAAACCAGTTAGAGGACGAAATCATAAAAAGAAGGAAGCAATGATGCCATATCAATCTCTTTAAGAAAAGACCATTGAAGGCAACTTGTGGAGCTCACCCACCTTGTCGAAAAACCTAGAACTTCCTCCTCGTACTTTGCAGTCCTGTCATTGCCGGTCTTTGTTTCA
>RFGN01000659.1 GCA_003696645.1 Gammaproteobacteria bacterium
GAAAAATGCTGAAATATCAGATTCGAAAATACTCGTCATAGGCGGTGCCGGCACCATCGGCAGTGCCTTCATCAAGGCGCTGCTGCCTTACCGGCCCGGGGCACTGTACGTCGTCGATCATTCCGAGAACGGCCTCACCGAGCTGACCCGGGACCTGCGGAGCACCAACGGGCTCTATGTTCCCGAAAAATACCTCACCTGGCCGCTGGACTTCGGTGGGGAGGTCTTTGCCAAAATGCTGCGCCGGGAGGGGCCCTTCGACATCGTGGCCAACTTCGCCGCTCACAAGCACGTGCGCAGCGAGAAAGACCCCTACGCCATCGAGGCCATGATCCGCAACAACGTCTTCAGCAACCGGCGGCTGCTGCACCTGCTGGCCGAACAGCCACCCCGGCACTTCTTCTGCGTCAGCACCGACAAGGCTGCCAATCCCGCCAATGTGATGGGGGCCACCAAAAAGCTGATGGAAGAGCTGCTGCTGGCCTGGTCGGACGAGCTGCCCTGCACCACGG
This sequence comes from Gammaproteobacteria bacterium, assembly GCA_003696645.1. Lineage (GTDB taxonomy): Bacteria > Pseudomonadota > Gammaproteobacteria > J025 > J025 > J025. The sequence goes on from RFGN01000659.1 coordinate 513, forward strand.
CACGCTTCGCCAACGTGGCTTTCAGCAACGGCAGCCTGCCGGCGGGATTCCTCGAGCGCATCGCCAAACAACAGCCGCTGTCGGCCCCGCTGGACGTGCAGCGCTATTTCGTGTCGCCGGAGGAGTCCGGGCAGCTCTGCCTGCTGGCCTGTGTGCTGGGCAAACCCGGCGAGATATTTTTCCCGAAATTGGAGACCTCGCAAATGAAGCGCTTCAGCGACATCGCCGAAGACTTGCTCCGCAACCTGGGCTACGAACCCCACCATTGCGCCAGCGAAGAAGAAGCCAGAAAAATGGCCGCCGAGCGAAAGCCCGGCGATAAAAAGTACCCGGTATATTTCTTTTCCTCTTCCACCGACGGCGAAAAACCCTACGAAGAGTTTTTTACCGATGCCGAAAAAACAGACCTGAACCGCTTTGAATCCCTCGGCGTCATCGAGCCCACTACCCTCCCCGACCGGACGAGAATAGAGGAAAAAATCGAACGACTTGCAGCGCTTTTTTCCGAAGGGAATATTCCCGAAAAATCCCGGATCGTCTCCCTCCTCCAGGAAATGGTCCCCGGCTACCAACCGGTACTGACGGGTGCGGGATTGGATGGGAGGATGTGAAGTCAGTTGTCAGTTGTCGGTTGTCGGTTTACCAGGGAAACGCTGTTTAATCTGTGGTTTTGCGAGGATTATGGAGGATTATAGCCCCGATATTCATCGGGGATAGAGGATTATGGGATTTAGTAGGGTACTCTGTTAAGCTCTGTTTTCAACCCCGTTTACTCTGTGGTTTTGTGAGGATTATGAGGATTATAGAGGATTATGGGGTTTAGCAGGAATACTCTGTTATTCACTCCGATAACTCTGTGGTTTTATATCATAGGATTATGAGGATTATGAGGATTATGGGATTTAGTAGGAATACTCTGTTGAACTCTGCTTTTCACTCCGATAACTCTGTGGTTTTATATCATAGGATTATGGGGATTATGAGGTTTAGCAGATCAAACTACGAGCCACAGCCTGCCCCGAGTACTCGGGGAGCCATGTGTCACC
>RFGN01000660.1 GCA_003696645.1 Gammaproteobacteria bacterium
CTCAAGGCCTTGCAGGAATGCCTCAAGCATCATTGGCAACCGCAGCTGTTGTGGTTGTTCAAGCGATTTCGGTCACTGTCATCGGAACATCTGCAATTGCTGGAAGGCTGGCTCAAGCTGCAGGGAGAAGACCCCCTGCTACTGTATATTCTGGGGGAAGTGGCACTGTCCTGTGGGCTTTGGGAAAAGGCGCGCGGATATCTGCAGAGGAGTCTTGAACTGGAGCCACAATCGCATACCTACAAGGCCTTGGGGCTGGTCATGGAACAACTGCAGCAACCAGAGGCTGCCAGCGAGTATTTCAGGGCCGGCCTGCTGTTGGGTGATGCTGCAGTCCCAGCATCGTTGCCACCAGCCAGCTGATTTTTCAGAATAATCACCGAACTTTCTTATTATTTGGCACTCAAATCGGAAGAGTGCTAAAATATAACAAGAGAGAGCGGGGGATATTGCCATGAGTCATACGATGCATCTTCAAATTCAACCAGTAGGCAGTCTGTCTCAATATATCGAGACGGTACGTCGGTTTCCGGTATTGTCTTGTGAAGAGGAAATGGAACTTGCAAGGCGTTTTCACGAACAGCAGGATCTGGATGCAGCGCGCCAACTGGTCATGTCTCATTTGCGTTATGTCGTGTATATCGCTCGCGGCTTTTCAGGCTATGGCCTGCCTCAGGCTGATCTGATCCAGGAAGGCAATATCGGTCTGATGAAGGCCGTCAAGCGGTTTCGTCCCGAGCATAAGGTTCGTCTGATTACCTTTGCTGTGCACTGGATCAAGGCCGAAATACAAGAGTTTGTGCTCAAGAACTGGCGTATCGTCAAGGTTGCAACAACCAAGGCGCAGAGAAAGCTGTTTTTCAATCTCAGAAAAAACAGGACCCACTCCGGCTGGATGGACTCAAGGGAAACCCAGGCATTGGCAGACAAGTTGGGAGTCGATGAAGAAACAGTTTCTCTGATGGAGCAGCGTTTGGCTGCACGGGACATCGCATTTGACGGCCCTGTTGATGATGAAGATAAAAGACAGACAGTCTACTATGCTCCCAGCAATCATCTTGCAGAAGAAGCAGCCAATCCGCTATACCAGCTTGAACAGATGGATTCCAGCATCGATTCTGGTAAACGTCTGGCTCAGGCCTTGGAAAATCTGGATTCCAGAAGCCGTGAGATCGTACAGGCACGCTGGTTGTCTGATAAAAAGGAGACACTGCAGGCACTTGCCAAACGATATCGGATTTCTGCCGAGCGTGTCCGTCAACTGGAAAAGCAGGCTTTCAAAAAGATCAGACTGCAGATGGAGGAACCTGCCTGATTCGGATGCCTCTGCTTAAATTTCATTGGTGCAATTTTCCTGTCACAGTCATGCTATACTCTACCACTTTTATGTTATTGAATGTTTGAGTTCAGGGCCCCTCAAAAGGAGCCCTGACGGATTTTAATCGTAGAGGTTTTCAATGTCCGATTGGGAGAAAAAAAACAATGGTGATGACTGGGGCTTGCCGGAAGGTGCCGACCCCATGCGTGTCATGCAGGTGGCTTCAGCCTACTGGGATTCATGTGCCCTGCATGCCGGAACTCGACTGAATATTTTCAATCTTCTGGATGGTCAGAAAAAGGATCTGGATACACTGGCCCGGGAAACGGAGTCCGATCGTCGCTGCCTGAGTGCTCTGCTGAGTGCCCTGGTTTCCATGGGATTCCTGGGTCGAGAAGGAGATGTCTTCTGGAATACAGATACCAGTCAGACCTTTCTTGTCGAATCCAGCAAGTTTTTTCAGGGTGGTATCGTGGGGATGTTCGAAAA
>RFGN01000661.1 GCA_003696645.1 Gammaproteobacteria bacterium
GAAGGTGACCACCAAGAAAAAGGCCGCTACCAAGAAAAAGGCAGCACCCAAGAAGAAGGTGACCACCAAGAAAAAGGCCGCTGTCAGAAAAAAACGTTAACAGTCGCCAACCTCAACTCATACACAAGCCGTTGTCTTAACCAGGGCAACGGCTTATTATGTTTATATGCAAACCAAAGGACAGTATCCCTATAGCCGCCCTCGTCGAATCCGGCGAAACGCCTTTTCTCGCAAACTGGTGCAGGAGTCCAGATTACATGGATCAGATCTGATCTTTCCAGTATTTATCCTTGAAGGAACCAACCGGCAAGAAGATATCCCTTCCATGCCTGGAATCAAGAGATATACGGTTGATTTGCTGTTGAAGGAGATTGAGATCCTGCAATCGCTGGATATTCAGGCGATAGCCCTCTTTCCGGTCACGCCGCAGGAAAAAAAATCGGAAGATGCCAGCGAGGCCTTCAATCCAGACGGGCTTGCCCAACGTGCAGTACGATCCATCAAGAAAAATTTTCCGAACTTTGGCGTTATCACCGATGTAGCACTGGACCCTTTTACCATCCATGGGCAAGATGGCCTGATCGACAATACCGGCTATGTCATGAACGATGAGACAGTAGAGGTGCTGGTCAGGCAGGCTTTGTCACATGCCGAGGCTGGTGCGGATATTGTGGCCCCTTCTGACATGATGGATGGGCGAATTGGTGCTATCCGAAAAAGTCTTGAATCCCATCAACATATCCACACACAGATCCTGGCCTATTCAGCCAAATATGCGTCGGCATTCTATGGTCCCTTCAGGGATGCTGTCGGCTCGGCCGTGAACCTGGGGAAAGGCGGCAAGGAAACCTATCAAATGGACCCAGCCAACTCGGATGAAGCTATCCATGAAGTTGCCATGGATCTGGAGGAAGGTGCAGACATGGTAATGGTGAAACCGGGTATGCCCTATCTGGACATCATTCATCGAATCAAGACAGAATTCGGTGTCCCGACCTTTGCCTATCATGTCAGTGGTGAATATGCCATGCTCAAGGCGGCAGCACAAAATGGCTGGATCAATGAAAGGAATTGTGTACTGGAGGCCCTGCTGTCCTTCAAACGTGCCGGTACCGATGCGATCCTGACCTACTATGCCAAGGAAGCTGCAACCTGGCTAAAATCTCCTTGAGATCAAATGGGTTCACTTTTCGATTTTGATGCTGTCCGCCATCGTTTTGCGGTCATGGGAAATCCGGTCAGTCACAGCCTTTCACCCAGAATTCATCAGGCCTTTGCCCGACAATCCAATATACAGATTGAATACACTGCCATTCAAGTCGATCCAGGAGGGTTCACTCAGGCAGTTGGGAATTTTTTTTCCCAAGGAGGCAAAGGGCTGAATATCACTGTCCCATTCAAGCATGAGGCAGTAAAGGTTGCGAATTGTCTTACTGATCGGGCTTCACAGGCGGGTGCCGTCAACACCCTGATCTGGAAATCCGATCAGCATATAATCGGAGACAATACTGATGGACAAGGCCTGGTCGTGGATATCCAGAAAAATATTGGTGTTTCGATCGATAGCAAGAGGATACTGATCATTGGAGCGGGCGGTGCCGTACACGGTATTTTCTTCCCTCTGGTCGAGCAACACCCCGCCCATATTCATGTTGCCAATCGTACCGTCTCGAGGGCTGAATCACTGGTACAGAAATTTTCGGGCAAACTTTTGGATACAACAACATCCTTCAGCAGCCTTGAAAACATACCATGTACTGACCCTTTCGACATCATCATCAATGGAACATCCAGCAGTCTACAGCACAAGTCTCTCGCCCTGCCTGCTCAAATTATCAAACCTGATGTCTCTCTTTGTTATGATCTGATGTATGCCAGTCAGCCTACAGATTTTCTTCTCTGGGCTGCAGAAAATCATTGTGGAATGGCCAGGGACGGACTCGGCATGCTGGTTGAACAGGCCGCTGAATCCTTCTATCAGTGGCTTGGTATCCGTCCCAAAACAGGTCCCATCCTTGCCGATCTCGAAAGAACCCTGCATGCGGCAAATGATCAATGATCATTTGCCTGACATCATTGATCAGGTCTGCCAATCGCTGAACTGCAGCCAGCAGAACACGCAGATTTTCCCCAAGCATGGTGGCAGTATTCATTCTGCTTTCCATATCAGGACTCACAATACCGACTTTTTTCTCAAAACCAACCATAAACACTGTCAGCACATGTTCTCTTGCGAGGTCAATGCTCTGAAGGCATTGTCTGCCTGCACAGCACTGAAGATTCCGCAGCCCATCCTTGTCGGAAGCATTTCGAGCACGTCCTTTCTGGCGATGGAATATATACCGATGCAGCCTCATACTTCAGCCTCATCATGGAAACGTTTTGGATCAGCGTTGGCGGAATTGCACAAAATGACCCAAGACAGCTTTGGATGGCATGAAGACAATTACATTGGCAGCACCAAGCAACCCAATGGTTTCCATGACGACTGGTGCGATTTTCTACGCGAAAACCGGCTGAATCATCAACTGAAGCTGGCCATATCCAATCATCTTCCTGAGCGAATCACACGGCAATGCCGTAAATTGGTAGATCATCTGGAAGATTTTTTCGATCGAGCTTCACCTGTTTCTCCAAGCCTGCTGCATGGCGATCTCTGGTCAGGAAACCAGGCAGCCGATCCATTCGGTCAACCGGTCATTTTCGATCCTGCAACCTATTTTGGAGATCGTGAAGCGGACCTGGCCATGACAGAACTGTTTGGCGGCTTTGACATGTCATTTTATGAGAGTTACCAGGAGAACTGGCCTCTTGAAGAAGGTTATCATCGACGCAAGCATCTATATAATCTCTACCATCTGCTGAACCATTTCAACCTATTCGGAAGCAGCTACCTGACCAGGATCGAACAGGTGGTCAGCCACCTCCTGACAGAGATCTAGCGCGAACCATGTCAGCCCGCGTTGACGATCTTGCTGATGGTGGTGAAGTGCAACCCCGTTTTTGCCGAGATGGCGGACAGGGTATAGCCATATTCAAGATGAGCCTTTCTTATCAATGCATTCCTGGCGTCACGATCAAGCTTCCCAACCCCCTTGAAGATCTGTGCCAAGGAAGGTTGCTTGATCTTTTTACGCCCAGTTGCGGCAAGACGCTTGGCAGAACGATAGTTTGAAAGACAGGGACGCATCTTTTTGACAAAGGCATCGTCTCCCAATAGTATCTGGTGCCTTACTGACAACAGGGGCGACTCTTCCCTTTCCCCCTCCTTGACATACTGTCGGAATTTTTCCTTCGCCTTCTTGGGCTGTTTTCCAAACCTGGAAAGTATCGACGTCACATCCAGAAAGTCAGGTGCCTTGATGACCCCTGCCGTCGCGCGATAGCTGCTCCACTTGTAACGATGAATAGGCTCCTTGAGCTGTAGCTTGGGAGAAAGATTGACATAACGGCAAACAGGAAGCAGAAAGGATTCCTTCTGAATCAGGATTGACTTGTATCGGCCCTGAAAGACATTACCGCTGTTATTGTATTTACGATTGTAGTATTGGGTATAGACCCCATTGAGCTGACGCATTCCGCGTGTCAAACCGCCCTTAGGTGTTTCGATAACGAGTTGATAACCGTTATCGAGCAGGGAATAGGCATAACATTTCCAGCCATATCGGTGGATCTGAGCCGCCAGTGTAGCCAGGAATTTTTCTCGGTCCTCATCGTCCCGATAGACGTGACGATGCTTCTCGGCCCTGCCGATAATGAGATAGGTTGCGCCATCAAATTCGATTCTGAGTGGTCTGGCCATAACCGTTGAGAATACCTCAAAAAAAACCGAATTGGAATACTTCCATGCTCTCCTTCAGGTATTTTTCAGCCCCAGTTCGGATTCAAGCTGATCCACATAATGATACAGGGAACGTCGCATCTCTTCATCTACACAATCAAGACTTGCCAATATCTGCCGATAGCGACCGATAGTCATTCCATTCCCGGAATCCGTACACAGTTTTTTCCGACAAAAATCCTTCCATTCCTGTTTCTCCGACCGAGACAGAGTCTCTGGCCAGTTGCGAGCGCGATAACGAAACAACAGTTCATTCAATCTCCAGTCATCAAAGCTGCCCTCGAGTTCCGATAGTTGTTCAGGTTGACTGTCGCGCACCCTCTGCATCCGAAACTTGTCAGTATCGAGAAAAAAACCTGAGTAGAGCGCTTGATCGACATCCTGATCCACATCTTCCTGATATGAAGCTGAAAAGATCTCTGTCAGTTTATCCAGGATCAGTTCCCGATGTGCAGCGATCTTTTCCAGATGAAGACGACATTGCTTCCGATCGAGTTCAATCCTTTCACAGGCGTCATCGCTCAATGCCGAGACAGGTGCCAGAACCGGACATTTGTTGAGGTGAATGGTCTTGAGTGCTGGACGGCTGACGTTCTCCGCTTCCAGAGTCTCGGTCGTTGAATACAGTCGCTGACGAAGCGTCTCTGCCGATTCGTTCAGCAGGTCTTCAGGATCTGCTCTGAGATCAATGGCAATGATTCCGTTACGATTGCCAGGTTGAGTCATCATTGGGATCACCATACTGACCCCACAATAACGGGAGGGAAACATTCGCGAAGCATGCAGCACAGCGGATTGCTGGTTTGCTTCAAGCCATTGACTGAGGGCCTTGCGTGTTCGGAGCCGAAACACGAAATCATACAATCTGGGCTGTTTTTCCCGGATCAGCCGGGCCAGGTCAATCGTGGCCCGAACATCAGATATCGCCTGATGGGCCTCTTCATGGCCGATTCCATTCGCCGCGGACAAGGCTTCCAGCCTGAATGTTGGGATGCCTTCGTCATCATTGGGCCACTCGATCCCCGCCGGACGCAATGCACGGCACAAACGTACCATATCGATGATATCCCACCTTCCACAGCCATTTTTCCATTCCCGTTCATAGGGATCATGGAAATTTCGATACAGGCAAAACCGGGTAATCTCATCGTCAAACCGGATGGTATTGTAACCCACGCCAATTGTACCGGGAACAGACAACTCCGCATGGATGCGGTGGATGAATTCGGCCTCTCTCAACCCCTGTGTCTGGAAGGTATCTGGTGAGATTCCAGTCAGGATGCAGGCCTGCGGATCAGGAAGGACATCGGGCGACAGCCTGCAGAAGATCTGCATAGGCTCATCGATAACATTAAGCTCCAGGTCGGTCCGGATGCCAGCGAACTGGATGGGCCGGTCTCTCCTGACATCCGTACCACTGGTCTCATAATCATGCCAGTAGAGGGTCTGGGGGCGAGTCATTCATCCCCCTGAAATCCACTTGTGGGATCTGCAAAAATTTCGTCACCAGACCCCATGATCAATTGTCAGCTGTTTGACAACAACCAGCACCGTGAATGCTTGTTGGGTGCATTCATCGGTATCTCATCCACAACCGCCTCGCTCTGTCCATTCAATACTGCAACGACCCCCTGCTCCGAATTTGAAGAAAAGATATAACGTGTCTGATTTCCCTCATTCAAGAAATCCAGCGATCCGGATGAACATCCCAGGGTTACTTCCTTGTCCAGAACCAGATCGGGCAACCGGCTCAGATCGATCACAATGAGATTTCTGGTCTGCAGGTTGGCCTGTTGCGTATCGGTTCCCTTGCTGGAACCCGATGTCGTCAGATACAACTTGCTGCCATCGGCATTGAAATAATATTTGCTGATATACCGGTCACTGAGATGCAGGGTATCAGTCACCTGCATGGTTTGCGTATCCATGGCGGTCAGGCAAGCCACAATATGATCGGGATCGGACTTTCTGTCTGCCCCTCGTCCGATCAGAAAACGTCCATCCGGGGTGGAAAAGAGATTGGTATGACCCTTGAATGGAACCCGTTGTTCGATCTCGTTGCTAATTGGATCGATCACGACAATATCACCATAGCCATTGTTCAGATTGTATATCTTTCCCGTTGCAGGAGAGTAGGTCAGACCATGAGGAAAAGAATTGTTGGGAACGGTCTTATCACCCAGATCCGATTCCTTGTCCGGCTCACACAAATCAATCGTGGCCACCACTTTCAGGTAGGTGTCACTGTCCTGAGGATCATTGCCGATGACGGATATGGTGCCATCTTTCAGATTGCTAATGTAGGCCCGATAGGGTACCTGCGGGGCCTGCTCTGAAGGATAGGAAAAATTGGCCTGATGGTGTCCCCTGCCGACACAGATGGTTGCCAGATAACGCGCAGAACTGGTATTGGAATCTTCAATGACCGTCACCGAAGAACCACGATCTCCACAGTTCAAGGTATCATTTCCGGTTGCCTTGTCCCCATCATTCATCAGCCAGTCACGGGTGGATCCGGGGTCTGAATAGACATGGGCTGGGAAGGTATCTTCCGGAAAAGTCTCTGAAAAGCTGATGGCCTTGGTCTTGGGATCCAGCAAGACAGCACGATATTGTTCGTCCAGACCGACCATAATGGGCTTGTAAGCCTGCTCCCCACCTGTAGCCGGCGCAGCAGGGAGTTCAATCACGCGATTTTCCCCATCCTGATGGATCAGAACATTCATCTTCCCGGTCACCCGGTTTCCAGAATAATAGGCCAGGGAAAAGTCAGGAAATATCATACATATCCTCTTGCTATGTTCAATTTGTGGATTTATTCGATCGTGTTCGGAGCCTTCAGTGCCCGAAGCAGGGAATGGTATTTTACCTTGGAAATCTTGCCGGAGGCCAGCCAATAACGAAGAAACAGGAAGCAGACATGAAATACCCTGGCCGAGATAGATGGTGGTTGCTGCAGCAGCTTCTGCAAATCCATTTCCGAAACCATCTGATCTTCCTCCGATACATGATGGCCGATATCCAGGGCTGCACGCCAACAGGCCAGACCCTGTTCGTCAGAATATGACAACCGCAGAATATGTGTCGAGACATCCAGAACATCCAGTCGGAATAGTGCCTTGAATGATCGAGCATGAAATAATGCCCTGCGACAAAGGGTATTCATGGTAGCCTCCGTTTCAGTCAGGATCTTTTGCCCATCCCTTTCGATGAAAAACTCGTTCAACGCCTCAAGCAGTCTGCCCTCATCCTGCTGGTCTACAAAATCGA
>RFGN01000662.1 GCA_003696645.1 Gammaproteobacteria bacterium
ACCGCAGATCCGCGAAGTCAAGCAGTACCTGGTCGACCAGGACTACGACTTCCACCAGTCCACTGGCGCCAACCACGTCATCATCGGCGTCATCGGCGATACCGGCAAGATCGACCCCGGCAGGTTGAAACAGTTCGACGGGGTGCTTGAGGTGTTCAAGATACCGAAAGAGGGATAACGAAAACCGGCCCTTCCGATGTGGGAGGGCCGGTTTTTTATTCAGCATCCTTATGGAACACCCTTTGGGTTAGATGAAGGGGAATCAGAATACAGGTTTGTCAAGTCTGACCCCTTTGGTAGATTCAACTCATAAGTGCACCACCTTCGAGGTGGATTAAGAAACGGGACATGATGGGGCTTCTGGTAGTGTTGAAAGCACGACCAAACAACACCCAGAAAGGAACCCATCATGTCCTACTCCCATCTTACACCGCAGGAGCGATACGTCATCAGTCATTTGAAGGTTGCCAAATTTTCTATACGGGAAATTGCCCGCAGGCTTGGCCGCCACCACACAACGATAAGCCGGGAGATCAAACGAAATGGGCCGCAGTATCCCGGCGGGGTCTACTGGTACTATTTCATCGAGCCCGGAATTCAGGAGAAACGGCATAGAGCTCGATGTTATCGACGGCAAAGCCATGCCCCTCTTGTTCGGTACGTCGAAGAAAAGCTGCGGGAGGATTGGCCCCCTGAAGTCATTGTGGCCAGGCTCAAAGCTGAATTCCCGCATGATGATAAGATGCGGATCAGCCACGAAACCATTTATCGCTGGGTCGCCCTGGACGCCAGAGAGGGCGGCACGCTCTATCGTCACCTGCGCCGACGACACAAATGTCGCCGGAGGCAGAAGCGCTACGGAGCAGGGCGTCGTTTTATTCCCGGCCGCGTAGGCATTGAAAATCGGCCAGCCGCAGCTGCCAACCGCAGCCGCTTTGGTGACTGGGAAGGTGATCTTGTTGTTGGTCGCAAAGGCCGGGGGGCTATTGCAACCCATGTCGAGCGCAAAAGTCGGTTCTTGATGGCAACGCTCCTGCCTGACCGCAAAGCGGAAACGTTTAACGAGGCGGCAATACCGTTATTTGAGAAATTGCCTGGCCATCTTTGCCAGACCCTGACACTGGACAACGGCAAGGAATTCAGCCAGTTCAAAAAACTGGAGGCACAGACCGGCCTTTCTG
>RFGN01000663.1 GCA_003696645.1 Gammaproteobacteria bacterium
CGTCAAATACTAGATAAACGGGTTGATGATCTGGACCTGATTTTCTGGTATGAATCTATCGAGAAACTTCTCGATAACCCGCCCGGGTAGCTCAATGGTAGAGCAGGGGACCGAAAATTCTCGTGCGGGCACCAACCATCTCGGATGATCAATGAAACAAAAGATCATTGAATACCGTGGTAGCCATTTGGTTACTCAGAATGAAACGGGAGGTGCGACCATCACCGCCCATCTTTCGTTGAATCCCAAGAAGTATCCAGAGCAGCGCTTCATCGTATTCAAGGGTGATTTGAGCATCGAGGTAGTCACCGAGTTTGGAAGCGATAAATCCAACTACCCGATGGTGTTCCCACTCCATATGACTCCCTATCTCAACGGGTTGGTATCCGTGAAATATGCCGGAACTACCACGCAGGATTGGCAGATCCCGCATCCTTACTATGGCCTATTCTGTGATTTGCAGAGGTATTTTAGTGCGTTGCACGAGATCCGTGGATTCGAGTCTGGGAACCGTATCAGGTTTAGCTCCCTTGGGGATTATACTGTCATCCCCAAAATCCCAGCCAGCGACTCAATCATGGTCGGCTTCACCGATCATGCGGCGACAATCCACTTGAAATACTGGACCCGGCATCGGGAAATCATGCTCCGTAACACTGTTGTTGTTGGGATCAACAGCACCCAGCAGTTCATGGATTTTGTCAATGATTTGAACTATGCAGCAAAGAAACATGTTGCAAATCAGCATCTTGTTTCAGCAATCAGCAAGCATTACGATTCCACGAGCCGTTTGCCCACTTATCCCAACCTGTCAGCGCCGGAAACCTTCGCAATATATTCAAACAGCCAGCATGATGGATCGGCCGAAATTGACAACAACCACCGGCTGATTGTGAGCACAGATCACTCTTCTTACGTTAATGCGCCACGACAATCAGATCCCCGATTTGGTATCTGGGATATCCACAGTGACTTGTTTTACAAGTATTACCTAGTTCACAGGGATGACTGGCGAGTCACTACTCTCTATATCAACGATAGCGATTCCGCCTACCAGATCACGAATGTCACTCCAAATGGGAGTATTCACAGCACGCTGTGGAAGGATATGACAATGAACCTATATGCGGAGTCCCCCGGGAGGAGTATTCACAAGCACCATGTCGCAGTAGGCTGGGATGACATTATGGGAGCAATGCGTGGATCCAGCGAGGTTTTTGGAGCGCTCCTTGATGACCCACTGATTGCCGAGATGATCTTGGAACCCGTTGATGCGAAGGTAGCATCAATCCTGACTTGACGGTCTCTCGGGTTCCTGCTAAGGCTCACATACGCGCTGAACAAGAAAGGGAGATACCATGAAGATCATCGAAAAGATCATCAAGCTCCGCGAGAAAGCTGCTAATGAAGCGGCCACCGAGGCAGAGGCTATGGCTGCCATTCAGCAAGCAGAGCGTCTCATGCGCGCATACGAGATCAGCGAGGTTGATCTCGCGCTTGCGGAATCTGGTGTCCGGGAGGTCAACGTGGTTTCCCGGGAGATGGCGGTCAACGCCTACAAGAAAAAGCGGAAGAACCCGTGGGATCGGTCCCACCAGCACCCGGTCGTTTATTGCGGGATGCTGGTCGGGGAAGCCACCGGAACCCGCATCATCGGGGACTATAACGTCCTCGGTGGGCTTAAGATTTTCGGAACCCCCGCTGCGATTGAGTATGCAGAGTATCTGCTTACGATTATTCGCAACGCCCTCGATGGCGAATACGAGAAATGGAAGGCTGAGCAGGTCTATGTTTCCCGTAGCTCGAAGCCTGCATTCCAGATGGCAATGGTATCCCGCATCAACGAGCGGCTTCGGGAGATGATTGCCCGTCGGCGGGAGTTCGAGATGTCTCCTCAGAAGCTGATCGAGGATCGGCAGGATCTCACTCAGCAAGAGCGTGACCGTTTTGCTCTTGTTTACAAGGGGTATGCGGCCGAGGTGCGTAAGGCCGTCGATGATCTGGTTGCCAAGACGTATCCCCGGATTGTGACGGGTCGGCATAGCTCGTTCCAGATCCGTGATAACAATGCTTATTCGGCCGGTCGCGCGGCTGGTGATCGGGTTCATCTGGGTCGCGGCATTGGTGGCAACAAGAAATTGGCGTATCATGGTTAAGAGAAAATACTGTGGACCCTATGCTCTCTCCGTGATTACGGGGAGAGCATACTCCGAGATCGAGAACATGATCGTGAATGGGCGAGTCGCCTTTGCGAACTCAGTGACCGGGATGGATGCCAAGGAAATCTTGTTGGTGATCGCTGCCAACGGAAAGGCATTCAGGAAGCTCGATCTCTTTCCCACGTCTGCCAAGAATGTTATCTCGGGGCTCCCTATGGAGCACAAGATGGTCCCTGTGCTGCTTGATACGGGAGATCATGTGATGGTGACTCAATGGGGGCTTCTGGATGACAATTGGACAGAGAAACCCGTGATCCCAGATAACCATCCGAACGGTAACAGAAAGGTTATCGCGGCATATGTCATTTGGTAACACTTGATAGACGTGGACGGTGGCCCCATTTAGTGATGTAACAAGAAGGAGGGATCTTATGGCTCAGAATACCGAAGAAGGATCTGTTGTATGCTATCTCGTGGTGGCGCGTCATAGAAAGAAGGATACCGAGGTAGCAGCGATTGCTGCTTCGGACCAACTGATGCCCGTCATGGCGCAAGCTATCGGAGAAGTGTCCCGGCGTGAAATGTGTTCCATGACCGAGATCGAGACAACCATCCGAGGCCCTTTCACGCTCAACAAAGTAGAGAGGTGGTAACATGGCAATGATCGTCCACAAGCATCTAATCATCAGGGCCGAGGTCGAAAAACCTCCAGTTGATGTTGAGTTCACCAAGGACTGGATGCGGTCACTCGTTCAGAAAATCGGGATGAAGATCTGCGCAGGTCCGATTTCGGCCTATGTGGATGTCCCGGGCAATAGAGGTGTGACTGCGGTCACCATCATCGAGACATCCCATATTGCCATGCATGTCTGGGATGAGCCGGATCCTGCTCTGCTTCAACTCGATGTTTATACCTGCGGACCATTCGATCCATCAGTGATCTTCCAGGAGATCGAGCAATTTGTCCCAGTGAAAATCTCTTGGAAGTATCTGGATAGGGAGCACGATCTGGTCGAGATTCCGGTTGACTGAACTGGGCTTCTATGCTATGGCATGGAGCAAGATAGCACAGGAGGTCCAGCCATGAGCGATCATTATCTCGGTTATGCCGACCAGCCCGAGGTCAAGGTTCTCGGGAATGTCATCCGCATCGAGTTCCTCTATGGGATCGATGAGGATGATTACTACCAGATTTATTACCGGGATGATGATCCGGTTTTCGATCCCGACGAAAATTCGCTTCGGGACGTTTATGAGCTGGATTTCGACAAGAATGAAATCCGGCTTTGGCTGGAGAACTATCAGGATCGGCTGGAAGGCAAGCCGATCATTGTCTCCGCCGATGGCTCCACGCCGTTCAAATTCTTCAACGGCGCTACGGATGCCGATCTGTGGGCCACCCGGGATGCCACTGAGCATCTTGAAAAGTGGTTTTCGGAGACTATCAGTGAGGTCGGGTGTCCCGGCGACTGGTATATCGAGGATTTCGGTTTCAAGGATGGTCACCTTGAAGTCCAGCTTGTCATCAAGGACAAGATCCATGTTTACCGTCATGGGATGACGGAGACTTTTGAGGAGTTTCTGTCCCGGAATCTCAACGAGGAGGACTAATATATGGACCTCTGCAAGTTCTTCGAGGAAAAGGGGTTCGACCGCAAGAAGAACCTTGTGTTCGATACGGATGGTTTTGTCCACATTCTTCCGCTGGGGGTGGTCTTTGATGCTATTGATGAAGCCCCTGCCGAGGAACAGGAGAAAATCGCCCGGGTTCTTCGCATCATGGACTTCCATAATGCTCCCAGTGACGCATATATGGAATTCTTCACGTATCTCGCCAAGGTAGTTATATGAGCGAATTTAAGGTATCCAAGAATAGCATCGAGCTGACCATCCCGGAAATCGGGGTGGTCACCATTGATACTGGGCTGGGGACAATCATTGTTCCCATCGGTGACAGGCGTGTTCAGCTGGTTGTTAGTGCCATGGGTTGGAAAAATCACCCCAATAAAATCCGGTGGCCGTTCACTCGCTCGGCTGTAACCCCACTAGTCAGTCTAAAATTTGACGCTCGTGATGTATCCGTCCATGAGGTTGAACAGGTTTGCCGGAAGATCTACCAATATGTTTCGCTCAATCCATTCGGCGACTATTACATTATCCCGGATATCCTGTATTTTCAGTTGGCGGTTTCTCTCCATCCAAAAGATTCTAACAAACCTCGCTATAAAGTCGGGCGGAACAAAGTCGGGCAGAACACCGTCAATAAAGTGGTGGATGCTGAAAACATCAGTCGCACGCTAGAGAATTTCATAGGAACAAATTGCTTTGAGTTTGATGGGGCTACAGCCGAAGACGTAATCAAGGACCGACTACCGGAGCCGGATCGAGCATCCATCTATGATGTTGAGCTCGTGACCGGGGATGATGCCGCCAAACTGCACCGGATCCTCTGCGATGATGATACCTCGTCAGAGAGCATCGACTTCATTATCTCGTGTCTTCGCAACACCCCGTATGAGATGCGCATTGAGGAAAATAACTTGGCGGTTACACCGAATGGCGATCAGAGCTCAATCGTTGCTACGACGAAGGATCCCACGGTTATCGCCATCCTGAACATGCAGATAAACTACAGCTATGTTCTTGCAACCATCATCTGGGATGAGCGGCAAGGGCTATACAAGCTATTTCGGTGTGGAACCTATCTGGACCAAGTAACGTTCTCGATGGTGCATCAAGGGAAATTGGTCTATGAAACGGACATCCCGATTCCCAACACAGACGATTATGCAATTGAGCTGGTGAAAAAAATCATGCGCCGGGACATCAGTTGGGTTGACAAGCGCTACCATGAAGTGCTAATGGCTGCACCTGTGGATGCTCCAATCGTGGGCACATTGCTGTAAGGAGGGAAAAATGAGCCATGTTCTGGATACCATTCTTTTGGTAGTGATGACAGTAACGATTGTTTCTCTCGTGCTGTCGTCTTACATGAAGAAGCACGACCTGTTTGAATGGATCATCAACACGGCATTCATGGTCGTGATTGGCCTGATCTTCGGGTTCACTGTCGCGGAAATCCTGTTTGGTGGGTGTGGGTAAGGGAGTAAAAAGATGTTCTGGTTCTATCTGGGCATGGTTATGTTTTTTGGCGGGGCCATCCTGATGTTTGGCGCGGCGGCGATTTCCGTGCTGCTGGAAGGTAAGGGGGTGGATCGCAAGAAACTGGAGAAGTTCGAGATGCTCGTCATTCCCAACGGCTTCCTGATTATGCTGGTGGGAGCGGCTATTCTCGTTACGGTGTTCGTGGTTGTGTATTTCAAGAGCACCGTTTTTCTCCTGAAGGCGGTTCTTTGACGAGGGGCATTCATGGATCTGATCGTATTCTTCTTCATCGTTGTTCCAGGGATGATCGTCGTCTGCACAGTCCCCGTAGTATCCGTGCTTGAATATGTGTCGGGCGGAACATCCCGGAAACAAAAGTTCCTTGAAAAATTGATTGTGCTGATGATTGGCATCATGCTCACCAGCTATGCGGTGCTAGAGCTCCTGCAATGATCACGTTCGAAG
>RFGN01000664.1 GCA_003696645.1 Gammaproteobacteria bacterium
ATCTATGAAGTGTATAGCTGCACCCTCTTCTTTTCAAAAAAATCCTCCCGGCAGGGGGGTCAGGGGGGAGGAACCGCGTTTTCCACAGCCTCCCCCGCCTGCTCCTGTTGCCCCCGCTGCGCTGAACCCCGCTCAGCACTACCGACCGCTACCGCCACCATCGTCTTCAGCTGCCCCGGATGAGTGGGAGCGCTATCGCAATCAGGAGTCCCTGCGTCGGTGCCTCTTCCGCTTGAAGTGGGGACATCAGCAACTTGCCCAGTACATTGCAGAGCAGTTTGATGGCAAGCGCTTTTATCAGCTCATGCCGGATGAGGTCATGTTGCTGATCTACCGCCTCCAGCATTTGCCGTCAGGTTAAAGTTTGAACTTATTTTTGGGTGAGATGTTCAGCCGGTGTGGATCACTTTTGTCCCAGTTGGTACCGCATGGCTAAATTCCCTGGGTGTAGCCGTAGTACAGTCTCATGTGTTCATAGGCTGCTGGTTTGTCAGCGAAAGATCGAGTTGTGAAGATGCCTAGACTAGGGGCTGTAACTCGCAGATAGAAGTCGCCGTCGATATTTCGCCGCCCTGCATCGAACAACTCAATGTCCACTCCCTGATAGCGGGTAGACCGATAACTGTCTACTCGACTCCCATCGGTTCGATTGCTGATATAGCTTAGCTCTCTGCACACGATGCTATTTGGGTCGCTGCCGAGGGAAGAGGGTGCGGAACCTAGCCAATAGTGATATTGAGCCTCACCCTGCGTAGCGAAATCGAGGCACACGGTTCCGGCCATTGGTAGCTCGGCAATCGTTGTTTCTCCCGGATCGGGAATCGATATTGCAGGGATATCTAGGTTGTTATGATTCGTGCTGGACTGGCACATATAGCTCATATCAACGACTTGTCCTGATGCATTCGTCATCCAACAAGTGAAGTCAGCGGTAGCGGGTGTGGCTGCTTGAGCTATGACTGCAGTGGCGATACCCCCAATCAGAAAACCAATCATGATTGTTTGCCTGTAGTTCTCCAGCTATAATTTTCCCTTTTCCCTTTTTGAAGCAACATGGGCTGAGTGGAATTCGCTGATGGCTAATGATGGGTATGGTCAACCCTGACATGGCCCATGTTGCTGGTGCCATGCAATGACGGCGGTCATCGTGATCATTACAGCCACGGCATTGTCGCAGCTCCAAGAGGGCAATCGGTTTCTCGTGTGATTGTCAACGTGATTCCCGCCCCGGTACCTGGATAGAATGTGCAAAAGTAGACTGAAAACTAGGCCTAATCTGAACACTTGGAACGATAGGTGATGGTAGTCGATCGCTTTTCTGTCGTGCCTGTTTTCGGCAGCGATCGCCTCTCAGACGTTTTCCTCATCACTGCGGCAGTAACGAGCAAAAATATCCTCCTTGATCCTGACCCCGATCTTGCGACCGTCACTCATTTTCAAAGTCATCTCCTGGAGCCCTTGGATGTCCAGGTATCTGGGTAGTTATTTCTGGTTTGCTGGTCTTCTGGCTATCTGGTTTACTGGTTTTCTGGCAAGCCAAATTCCTGCTTGAGAGCTTCTACTATCACATCGGTCATGGTGCGCCCAGTTAACTTGGCCTGAGCAGCCCAATGGCGACGCCACGATTCCGGCACTTTCACACAGAGGTTTTTCATCGGCTCATCTGGTTGTCTGGTTTGCTGGCCTTCTGGGTTTATGGTTATCTGGTTTGCCAGCTGCCCGCTCTGTAGCGACTCCTGTTGCTTGCTCTTCTGGTTATCTGGTTGTCTGGTTATCTGGTTATCTGGTAAGCCATCTGTCTGGTTGTCTGGTTTTACAGATTTTGCCTGTTTGATGATGTCTCCGTATTTAGGCATTTCCCAATATCTCCATGATTTCCTTCCCCACGGCTTCATAGTCCAGCCAGCCCAGGCGATCGCGTCCGGTCATTGCTTTGATAGGTATCCCGGCCAGCGCTGCCTTTTGAAAACCCGCCGCTCGTCTGATCATGGCTTCAAAGATGGGGACGCCGTTATCTCTCAAGTCATCTCTCATGGCTTCACCTTCGCGGCTAGGCTTTGGCGGCACGATCGTCAGCAAGGCCCGATAGGATGCTTCACCCAAAGCGCTGGCTGTTTCCAACATGGGTTCGAGGGAAACCACATCAGGAGTGGTGGGAAGGATCAGCAAGTCGCATCCTTCGGCCAGCTCTTTTAGATCAGTGGAATCGGGGCGAGCAGGGGTATCGATCACGATAAAGTCGCGGCCTTGAATCACCTTCATTGCTTTACGCTCGTCAGCAACGGTGAAAGGTAGGTGACCCCGCGCCGCCCAACTGAGTGCGGTCCTGTTTGGATCACCATCAACGAGAACGGTATCGCCCAGGTCACTTAAGTAAGCTGCTAGGTGAATGGCCGTTGTTGATTTGCCTACCCCGCCCTTGAAGCCAGTTACGGTCAAGATGGTAGTCATCTGGTTATCTGGTTATCTGGTTATCTGGTTATCTGGTTTTACAGTCATCTGGTTATCTGTAAATACAGATGGCATGAATAATGAGATACCCCAGAAGTCGGTTTTCGGCAACATCCTTCTATATTTCGTTGCGGATCTGCTGGTGGAGTTCTCTCTGTATTGAAGAGCTGGAAGCCCTTGATGGCGGCAGGATATAATTAGATCCTTATAAGAACCTTTTAAGGTGTTTTATGACGATTCTGGTAGAGAATATCCGCTCTCTGACGGACTTTCGCCGCAACACGAAAGAGTATGTTGAGGGGCTTCAGCAAACCAAGCTACCGATGGTTTTGACAGTGAATGGTGAGGCTGCGATCGTCGTCCAGGATGCACGAGCTTTTCAAGCACTGCAAGATCGGCTGGCCCGTTTGGAAGAGCAACTTCAACTGCTGAAGCTGGAGGCCCTCAAACACGATATTCAGATCGGCATCGACCAGGTGGAAGCCGGTGAGTACAGGACCTACACGGAAGACACTGCCGGAGCACTGGCGGATCGTATCAAGGCTCGTGGACGGGCTCGCAAGGCAGAAGCGTAATCTCTGATGGAGAGGGAGTTTCGCTTATCGGTCGCGGCTGAGCAAGATCTGACTGATATCTGGGGCTATGTCGCTGATTATGATGAGGCACCTGCGGATGAGTTGATCGACCAACTCGTCAAACGGTTTCTGATGTTGTCCAATTTTCAGGACGCTGGCCGCAGTCGAGAAGAACTAGCGCCTAGGCTGAGAAGCTTTCCGGTGAAGCAATATGTCATTTTCTATCGGGTCATTCCGGAAGGGATTGAAGTCATTCGAGTTCTACACGGCTCAAGGGACATGGACCAGATTTTTGCTGAAGCACCTGCCCCAGATGAGGTTGCCACCGATTCTGATCAGCGAACCGGAGAGGAATGATCAGCAGGAATTGTCTTGATAAGGAAGGGCTTTTGCATAACCCCCGCAACGGTTTCAGGCCGTTTATTGAACTCATATCAGGATCTAAAGGTGGCTGGAGGGGCGTAGTGAGCTGAGCGAGGAGGCCACCAGCGACGAACCCCAATGCATGCGGCCACGATTCACTTTTCTACTTAGCCTTGAAGTTGCTGGCTGCGCTTCACCGTGAACTGGTCGCGGGGAACGGGCCGATCGCCCCCAGTGATCACCACCGAGTCACACCCTGGCAGGGGCCGTGGAAAACGCTGCCAGGGGAGAGCCTGATTGCGCCCTGGCGCAGAGCACGTTTTCCACCACCCCCGCCTTCCCCGCGCCCGGAGAGGGTGTAATTCTATTGGGCAAAGGCTCGCCGCGACCATAGTGAAGCCTGAAACATTGGTTAGATCAGCTTTTCAGAAGATGCGCTTCATTTTTGCCAGCTCATAACCATCCCTATTGAAGATCCTTAGCCGGGGTCTAGGCGAATTAAGCGACCGTTGGGTTCGTCGGTCAAGATGTAGATGCGGGCATCGGGGCCTTGACGGACATCGCGAACCCGATGCCCGATAGGAATGGGCGTTTCGTTGATAACCGTGCCAGATTCATCCAGATCAAGGTGGCGGATATCTTGCGAAACAAGGCCCCCTGCCAAGAGATCGCCCTGCCATTGGGGAAATGCGTCCCCTTGGTACACCAATAATCCTGATGGCGCGATCGCTGGTGTCCACACCACTAAGGGATCTGCCATGTCGGGGCGCGATCTCTCAGTCGTGATTTCGCCGCCAGAATACTCGCGGCTGTAGGTGACTACCGGCCAACCATAATTTCCCCCTGCCTGAATAAGATTGAGTTCATCGCCCCCTCTGGCACCGTGTTCGGTGGACCAAATGCGATCGCTGACAGGGTCGTACATTAATCCCTGGATGTTGCGATGGCCATAGCTCCAGATCGCAGGATTCACATCCGGTTGATCGACGAATGGATTATCCGTGGGTATTGAACCATCGTCGTTCAGCCGGACAATCTTGCCCAGATGACTGTCTAACTCTTGAGCTTGATTGCGGATTAAGTCTCCTGCCAATTGCAGCGGGGGATTGCCGCCATCGCCAATAGAGACCAGCATTGTATTGTCTTGGAGCCAGGTAATCCGCGATCCGAAATGCTGTCCGCCTTCTTTGGCGCGATTGACCTGAAAAATCTCCTGCCAGTTAGAAAGGGTGTTGCCCTCTAATCGGGCTCGGGCAATGCGGGTTTGGTTTGAAGTGCGATCGCCCTGGGCATAGGTAAAGTAAACCCACTGATTCATCGCAAACTGAGGATGCACCGCTACATCCAGCAATCCACCTTGCCCAGTGGCCAGCACATTGGGGACGCCGGCCACTGGGGTTGGGTCAAGTTGACCGTCGCGAATCAGCCGCACTCGCCCCGGACGCTCCGTGACAATGATGGTGCCATCGGGTAACCAGTCTAGTCCCCAGGGATGCTCTAAGGAGTCCACTAGAACGGTCTGTCGCACGGTGGGAGTCTGAGTTATGGTTCCGTCTGTGGTGGCTGAAGTGTTAGGGCTAGGTGCAACCGCTGTTGCTAGGGCATCCGGCTTTGGGGCGGGCGCATCCAGCGTCGAAGACGTAGTCGTCTCTTCAGTGGATTGAGAGGTACAGCCGAGCAGGAGTGTCCCAATGAGCAAGGTACTCAGGAGTAACCAATGACGGTTAATCGAGATTGGTCTGGGAATGACTGGCATGGCAGGCATCGGTAAAATCGCAGGATGACAAGACTCTGGTGCGCAATGCTTTTAATTCTAGAGGGTGCAACCTGTTGCCTGTGAGGGAGCGATCGTTGATGGGATAGGACTGGTATCACTCAGGGCTACTACAGCTAGCAGGAACGCAGTGAAGAACATCGTCATCGTTTGCCCTGGCCGCTGCAAAGGGCAATGCAAGAACAAATTTTCTTCGAGATACCCTGATCCGATTCTAGAAGTCTCAATACCTCGACGGCTGGAGGTTGAGGTTTAGCTGTCCTTATTCGTGTCTTTGAGTTCAGCGATCGCGGTCTCCATTTCCACTTCCAGTTGCTCAGCGGTGGGCAGGCTCTTACGCAAGTCGGGCGGGATTTCTTCTTTGACCTGGTAGGTAGCGACGCCGATTGGGTTTTGGAGTGACCCCAGCGCATACTCCACAATGGTGCGGTTTTTGGAGCGGCAGAGAATAATGCCAATCGTCGGATTTTCGACTTCCGTGCGAAGCTGGTGATTCACCGCTGCCACGTAAAAATTCATCTTGCCCGAGTACTCCGGCTCAAACTCCCCCATCTTCAGATCGATGACCACATAGCAGTGGAGTTTGGTGTGGTAGAACAGCAAGTCCAGTCGGTATTCCTTGTCGGCAACAACGATGGGATATTGACTTCCCAAAAAAGCAAAGCCGACACCCAACTCCATCAAAAAGTCGCGGATATGCTGCAAAAGGCCCCGCTCCAGCTCACGCTCTTGAGCCGCATCTTGCAGGCTCAGAAACTCAAAGTTGTACGGGTCTTTCAGGAGCTGCCGACTCAGATCGGATTGGCTCGGGGGGAGGGTGTGTTCAAAGTTGGTGATGGCCTCACCCTGACGGGCATATAAGTTCGTTTCAATCTGGATGACCAGAATATCGCGACTCCAGCCATACGCGATCGCTTGTTCGGCGTACCACAGTCGGGCCTGCGGGTCTTTCAGCTTTTCCATCAGCGCGATATTGTGCCGCCAGGGTAATTGGGCAACGCTGCGTTGCACTAACCGCTCATCGGCATAGGCTTCGGCAAAGGCCCTCATATATTTAAGGTTGCGCCCCGAAAATCCCTTGATATCAGGAAATTCTCGTTTTAAGTCCTTTGCCAAGCGCTCAATGATCTTGCTGCCCCAGCCCTCCCGCTGTTGGCGATACAAGATCTCCTGCCCGATTTGCCAGTAGAGCATCATGAGTTCCTGGTTGACTGCTAGGGCTGCTCTGACCTGAGCCGTGCGAATCCGTTGCTTCAGGTCTTTGAGCAAGTCATCATAGTCATCTTCGGGAAAGAGTGTGGTCTGACGGGGCATAAGATGGAAAAGTTCATTAGTACTGATTATGCCGCTTGCTAGCTCTGAGGCCTAGTGCGGCAATTGTCTGGTAGTTTGCCTTTGTGCTTGGGAGCGGTTGGCTGCGCTTCGACGTGAACTGAGCGCGGGGGACGGGCCGATCGCCCTCCGTTATCAACACCAAGTCACACCCTGGCAGGGGCCGTGGAAAACGCCGCCAGGAGAGAGCCTCATTGCGCCCTGGCGCAGCTTGCGTTTCCCACCACCCCCGCCTTCC
>RFGN01000665.1 GCA_003696645.1 Gammaproteobacteria bacterium
AGGTTTTTACAGGAAGCCCTGGGAAGTATGTCTCCATGAGTGATACCATCAGTGGTTTCAAGGCGATTCTTGCGGGTGAGTATGATCACCTTCCAGAACAGGCCTTTTATATGGTTGGCAGCATTGACGAGGCCGTCGAGAAGGCGAAAAATCTTTAAGCTGATTTTCTAATTGACGAACGAGGCTGATAATGGCAATGACCATGCATGTTGATATCGTAAGTGCTGAAGAGGCCATCTATTCTGGGCCGGCAGAGATGCTGTTTGCCCCTGCCGAAATGGGTGAGGTTGGAGTATTGCCTCGACATGCTCCGCTCCTTACCCGACTCAATCCTGGTGAAGTGCGTGTTCGCCATGGCGGTGAAGAGGAATCCATCTACGTTTCGGGCGGTATTCTTGAAATACAGCCAGAGGGGGTTACTGTGCTTTCAGATACGGCTGTCAGGGCCAAGGATCTTGATGAAGCTGCTGCCATCCAGGCGAAGGAAAAGGCTGAACAGGCCCTGCATGACAAGCAGTCAGAGATCGATTATGGGCTGGCCAAGGCCCGTCTGGCGGAAGCAGCCGCGCAGCTCAAGATTCTGCAGAAGGCCAGAAAGAGCGCAGGTCGCTAGGCATTTTCTCTATAAAGGATTTGTGTCAGAATAGGCCGCTTATGCGGCCTATTTTCTAACCATGTCACATCCATCGCTTGAAGTCATTGTTCTTGCGGCCGGCAAGGGGACGCGCATGCAGTCTCGCCGGGCCAAGGTGATGCACATGCTGGCAGGTCGGCCACTGCTGGCACATGTCCTGTCAACCGCAGACTCTCTCAGTCCAGATCGTATCCATGTCGTGATTGGCTTTGGAGCCAATGACGTGCAGGATTATTTCAAGGCTTGCCCCATGAAGAATGAATTCAGGTGGGTCAGGCAGGAGCAACAACTGGGTACAGGACACGCCGTAAAGCAGGCACTCCCATTTATCGATCATGCCAGTACCGTTCTGATTCTGTACGGCGATGTTCCCCTGGTGAGTCAGGATTCCCTGAACAGACTGGTCGAAGCTGGACAAGGTGATGAGGTAGCCATCTTGACAGCGTATCTGGATGACCCTCGGGGCTATGGAAGAATATACAGGGATGAATCCAACGAGGTCAGAGCCATCATTGAAGAGGCCGATGCGTCCCCTGAACAGAGGGAAATCTCTGAAGTCAACACAGGTTTTATTGCAGTCAATGCAGGCAGACTCAAGCACTGGTTGGATAGGCTCGACAATCAAAACAGGCAGAATGAATATTATCTGACTGATATCATCTCGATGGCAGTATCGGATGGCTTTAAAGTGAAAGGGATTCAGGCTGGTGACCCCTATGCTGTGATGGGTGTCAATTCAAGACAGCAACTCTCTGCCCTTGAACGACACATCCAGAGGAACCAGGCTGAAAAGCTGATGCAATCTGGGGTGACATTGATGGACCCGGAACGCTTTGACCTGCGTGGTACCTTGAGAACGGGTCAGGATGTAGTGATTGATGTGGGCGTTGTAGTCAATGGCCATGTCGATATCGGCAATAATGTCTATATTGGAGCCTATTGTGTTATCACCGATAGCGTAATCAGCGATGGAGCCAGAATCGAATCTCATACAGTCATTGAGGGCGGACACATCGGTAGTGATGTCAGAATTGGCCCATTTGCAAGGATACGTCCGGGTGCTCGTTTGGATGAAGAGGTGAGAGTGGGCAATTTTGTCGAAGTCAAGAACAGTTCGATTGGTCAGGGGAGCAAGGTCAACCACCTGAGTTATATTGGGGATGCCACAGTTGGCAAACAAGTCAATATCGGTGCCGGCACCATTACGTGCAACTATGATGGTGCAAACAAGCATCACACCGATATTGGAGACCATGTATTTGTTGGATCATCATCACAACTTGTAGC
>RFGN01000666.1 GCA_003696645.1 Gammaproteobacteria bacterium
CGTTCCTCCCGGATAAGGGCTGCAGCCGTGAGCAGATGAGGCGGCGCAATAAAATAGATCTTTTTGTCTGGCAGGGTCACCGAGATGGCATTTTCATGATTCGTTATCCTGGCCTCATGTTTCGGCACATCATTCAACAGAACCTCGGGGATGGAAGAGGCTGCCTGCAATCTGTCCAGTTCCACCGAGGAGATATAGTTGAAATTGAGCTGTCGCATGCCTGTTCGATCAAAGAGATCCGATGTGCGTATCGGTGCGGATACCTTGAAACTCCGGTCGCCACGTATGGTTACCCGGTCGACTTCCTTGCTGTTCACAATGGCCAGGAGCTTTTTGTTGGCCATGCTTACCTTTTTCTGGTTCTCAAACAGATAGCCCCCCATCAACGCCATCATGCCTGCGACCAGGATTATCGGATAAATGCGCTTGTTCACAACGAGTCCTCGGGCATCAGGACATACAGCCCCCGGTTGACCTCCAGAAAGCCCCCTCCAACAATTTTCAGACACTGATGATTGACACAGGTACTGAATAGACGAACCTTGTGCCTTTCCAGCGTCGTTTTCAATGAAGGATCTACCTGACAGATTCCCTGGGCATTGCATGCAAACTGGCCGGATCGCATTGGAATATAGTCAACGCGCCTCTGCCAGTGTCGATCATAATAGGGATAGATCCAGGCATCATGCTGATTACTGTTGATATAGGCCATGGGCTCGTTCTGCGGCAACTCATCCAGTTCTCTCAGGGTTTTTGGCGTTGTGATGTAGGTGTGTGTATATCGAACAGGAGACTGATGGGCGCGATCAAGCAAGGCAAATTCCTTGAACAGCAGCGGGTTGGCGAATGTTGGCGGCAAGATCACCCAAAAGCTCCACAGGATTGAAATCAGCATCAAGACATTCAGGATCTGCCGATAGATCGACTGCTTTCCCCATGTCTGCAGGGAAATCCAGATGCCAAACTGGATCAACAGCAAGATAGGAAAAAAGCTCAAGTTACGGTAGGCAAAGGGGTTGTTCGTGATCCAAAAATAAAGCAACAACATTCCAATGCCAACGATTCCGTAAAAACCAGGAAATGTTGCAGGGTGCCTGAAGGTTGAAACGAGCACTGCTACAAG
>RFGN01000101.1 GCA_003696645.1 Gammaproteobacteria bacterium
CCTGAGCGGTTTGCAGACCTTGATGAAGAACATCAAGGCGGAGCATCCGGATCATACCTCGATTTCATTGCTTGCAGAAGATGGAATCGCTTATGCAGACCTGATTTCAGTCATGGATACTGTCAGAACCCTGCCAATGCGATCCGGGGGGGGATGGGTGCAGGTCGAGCTGTTCCCCAATGTCTCAATTGGTGATGCCCCCAAGAGCAAACCGGCTTCTGAAAACGTGGAGAGCCAGCCTTGAAGGAGTCACGTCGAAGTTCACGAATGCGACGTCATAATCGCAGAGGGGCACAGGCGGCATCGCTGAACCTGGTTTCCCTGATGGATATCTTTACCATCCTGGTTTTCTTTCTGCTGGTCAATTCCGGTGAGATCGATGCCTTGCCCAACGCCAAGATAGTGAAACTGCCGGTTTCGATCGCAGAAGAAAAGCCTCGTGAGACTCTGGTTATACTGGTCACGGATGAGGCGATCTTTCTGCAGGGTAAAAAAGTCACCTTGCTGGATCAGATTCAACTGAATGGGAGCGTGGCCGTTTCTTCACTTACCGAAGCGTTGACAAAAACAGCATTACAGATCTGGGGTGAGCAGTCAAAAGGTCCCAGGGAGGTGACCATCATGGCCACACGGCAATTGCCCTATGCACTTCTGAAACGGATTGTGCGTTCATGCAGCCAGGCCCATTTCAGCAAGATCTCCCTGGCGGCTGTGCAAAAATCAAGCAAAATACAGTGACATGGTGACCGTGCCAGGATACTTTTATCATCGCACCGATCTGGCATGGACACAGCATCGCTCTGAGCGACAGCGTTACCGGCGCATTCTGGTTGGGCTGCTGATCTTTTTTCTGTTCGCATCGGTGGCGATTCCTTTGATCCCGTTGCCTGAACAAAAACGTAATCTGGCACACAAGGCACCATTGCCACCGCGCTATGCACGCTTTCTTTTTGAGAAACAGGCATTGCCGGAGAAAGAGAAAACTCCTCCCAAGAAGGTGGAGAAGAAAGTCGAACCCCCAAAGAAGCTTAAGCCCAAGGTAACACCCAAGCCCAAGCCGGTGAACAAGCCGAAGCCGAAAAAGAAACCGGTTGTCAAACCCAAGCCCAAGCCCAAAGCTAAACCGAAACCCAAGCCGAAACCCAAGCCGGTGAGCAAGCCGAAGACGCAAAAGAAACCGGTTGTCAAACCGAAGCCCAAGCCCAAGAAGACTCAGGCACAGCTCAAAAAAGAGGCCAAGGCCAAGGTGGACAAGATGTTCAGTGGTTTGTTCGACAAGAAGGCTGTTCCGAGGATCCCGGCAAATCTCAACTCCATTCATCTACAGGCAGGCAAGCCTGGAGCCGCTGCGCCAGTTGTGCATGATGTGATTACCTCCAATATTGAGGCCAGCGAGGGGATTGACAGTATCCAGATCAGTGCTCGACAGGTGGAGGTGACGCAGCTTGCAGAGCCGGAGCTGATACGCATAGACAGCACGATCGATACCGCTCTGGCAGAGGAGTATCAGCAACAGGAGGCACATCTGCGTAGTCACAGTAGCATTCGTCTGGTTTTCGACCGTGAGAAGGGGCGACAGTTGAATCCCCTTTATACTCGGGCCCTGCGTTATAATCCGCTGCTGAAGGGTAAGGTGGTCCTGAAGTTGCGTATCAGTCCCCAGGGGAAGGTGCTATCTTGTACGCTTGTATCAAGCCAGTTGCATGACGAACGATTGGAAAAACGCCTGATTGCACGGGTCAAGACCTTTGATTTTGGTGTTCAGGATGTGCAGGAGACAACTGTCATCTATCCGATCGAATTTGCTCCAAGATAAGTTGTAGACAAGGTGCTTCCGGCTCATCAAGTACATGGCATGATCCCGGTAATCTGTGCTATGATGAACGAGTATTGTACAGGAGGCCATATGTTGCATAAAACCGACCGGCTGTTTGCTGCTGCCACACTCTTTTTTCTGTCTGCCTTGATGGCGCCATCCCAGGCGGCTGATACCAGTCAGGGCAGTCGTCTTTACGCGAAACATTGTGTTCGTTGTCATGGTGCAAATGGTTCTGCTACCTTTCCTGGTGTGCCGGATTTCAGGCGCAGCAATAATCTGTTCAAATCTGACCAGGTACTGGTTCAGACAGTCCTGAACGGATCAGGCATGATGCCGGCATTCAACGGCATCCTTGAAGAAAAGGATATCCTGGATGTCATTGCCTACCTGAGGATGATCTCCCAGCGTTAATGAAGACCATCAATATCCTGTTCATGGCAGTGCTGGGTGCACTGCCATTTTCGTTATGGGCTGCTGATAAATCAACAGATACCCGGCAATATATTGTGATGGAGTCTTTTGAAGTCGGGGCCAATGTCAATGTCCGCTCCCTGCTCAATGATCCCGAAGAAAATTCCCTCTGGGTCGGAACCTCAGTGGGGGTATTGCAGGTTGACCTGAAAAGTCGGGATATAGTGCAGACCTTTACCCGTGCCGAAGGATTGGCCAATGAATATGTATTTTCACTCTATCGTGCCAAAAATGGTGCACTGTGGTTCGGGACCAATGGGGGAGGAGCCAGCCGTCTGTTGAATGGAACATGGAAGACCTTCTTTCCCATGCATGGGCTTGCAGATTACTGGGTCTATGCCTTTAATGAACAATCTGATGGAACCATCTGGATTGGGACCTGGAATGGTGTCAATCGGTTTGATCCGAAAACGGGAAACATGACCACCTATGTCAGGGAACTGGTCAACGAATGGGTGTATGCCCTGGCCGTCGATAAAGAAGATCAGGTCTGGTTCGGAACAGAAGGAGGGATATCCATGTTCGATGGTCAGAACTGGCATGAATGGACCCACAAGAACGGACTGGGTGCTGACAATATCCATCATCTCCCGCAAAGTCCCAATACAGGGCTGGGGACCCGTCATCGACATAACCTGGCAGTCATGATGCAAGGCCAGGACAGCTATAATGAAAACTATGTCTTCAGCCTGCAGATTGACCCTCAGGGGAAGATATGGGCAGGAACCTGGGGGGGTGGGGTCAGTATCTACGATCCAAAAAAGGGAGGGAAGTGGCAGAATCTGACCCAGAAAGATGGCTTGGCCGGTAATATCGTCTACAGCATGGCACAGGACGATGACGGTGTTTTCTGGTTTGGTACGGATCATGGGCTCAGCCGATATGATGGAGAACATTGGGAGACCTATACCATGAAGGATGGTCTGCTTGGAAACAGTGTCTATGCTGTGGCCGTTACATCAGGTCATCAGGTCTGGGCAGGTACCCGTCGAGGTGTGGCGCATCTGCAACATCGTGAATCCAAAGAAACTGTCCATTAGCATCTGTAGAATATCTGCAAAAGGGGGCTGGAATGCAAAGGACGGAGGTAACATGGAAGCACGCCATCATCGTATGGTGGAGTCTCATGTGGCGGGTAACACTGTATGGGTCTTTGGCAGGAGGCCTGGCAGGTTTTGTTATCGGAATAGTGCTGGGTGTGGTAGGCAAAGGTGACAGTGCAGAGTTTTCTGGTCAGATCGCGGGGTTTTTAGCTGGTATCCCGGTTGGTATTTGGGTGGTAAAAACCATTCTCACCAAGGAATTCGGTAGATTTCGCATTGCCATTCTTCCTTCTACTGAAGCACAGCTGGAAAAAATAGTGCAGGAAAGAAATGTCTGAACGATCACCTGCTCTGTGTTTCTTGCAAGTTGATTTTCGCTGTTTATTTCACACGTCAAAAGGTCAATGAAACTGGAAAGCAAATGGATCGCCATACTGCTGGTATTACTGGCAGTCATCATTCTTGCCGTAGGCAATCTGACCAGGGATACGGAGCAAAATCCGGAAAAACCCCGCCCGTCATCATCCCGAGGCGACTCGCCTGACAATCATTCAAAGGCATCAAAAACTCTCAATCCTTCATCCAATGCAAGTATTCCAAAGAAATCTCTTTTCCCGGATACCAGCCAGCAGGTAAAAACCGACAACACTACATACCCCAGAATCGAGTTGGGCAAAATCCTGGGCAAGGGCGATGTGCGATTTACCCATTTCAAGGTGGGAAGCCGCAATGTCAAGGATATCTTTGCCGAAAATGATCATGTTATCTGGTTTGCCACTTCAGGCGGTGTGATTCGTTATGATATTGACAAGGATGAACATCGTATCTTCGATAACAAGGTTGCTGGCATTCTTTCCAATGGGGTATTTCATGTCAGTGTCATAGACGGCAAGGTCTTTGCCGGGACCTACGGTGGCGGACTTTCAGTCTATGACCCGAAACAGGACGAGTGGAAAAACTATAACATTCCCTATGGTCTGGCAGATCAGTTTGTCTATGATGTCGTCAAGGACAGGCATGGTGACATCTGGATTGCTACCTGGTCCGGTATCAACCGGATTCGGGGCGGAGATCTTGATGATCCGAAGAAATGGGAGATGTATACGGTCGAGAATACCCAGGGTGGAATACCAAATCCATGGGTCTATGCGGCCCGTGAAGGCGTTCATGATGACATGTGGTTTGCCACGGAAGAGGGGCTTGCGCACTATCAGGATGGAAAATGGCAGAACTGGAAGCACGGTGACGGACTGGGGGCCGATTATGAACTGGTCAAGGATACCATCCAGTTCACCAATGATCCTGCCAAGGCCTCCAAACATCATGCCAGGCAAAAGGCAGAGCAGGGTCTGCAGCGGGTCAGCGTCGCCTACAATCCAAACTATGTTATCTCTCTTGCTGTAACACGGGATGGCACGGTTTGGGCCGGAACCTGGGGGGGTGGCCTTTCCCGGTTCGATGGCCGGCACTGGAAAAACTACACAACCCATGATGGGTTGCCAGCCAATCATATCTTCATGCTCTATATCGATGATAGTGGGTTACTATGGATAGGAACGAATCATGGCCTGGCTCTGTATGACAGCAAACAGGATTCCTTTTCCGTCATGACCTCGTCCCAGGGCCTTTATGCAGACAACGTCTTTTCCATGCTGAGAACACAAGACAATAATCTGTGGATCGGGAGCTTTGGGGGCGTGGCACGTATCCTCCCTGTTGGGCCACGTTCCTGATCTTTGTTGATGCCTTCATCATTTCAGTCAAAATGTTATGAGCTGTTGCGTCGAATACCAAAAGGGCGGGTCACAACCTACAAGATCCTGGCTGAAGCCCTTGACAGTCGGGCCTACCGCGCTGTCGGGCATGCCATGGCGGTGAATCCCGATCCCATTCATACTCCTTGCCATAGGGTGGTGTGCAGCGATGGCCGAACAGGCCAGTATGCCATGGGATCCGATAGAAAGATTGCCCTGTTGCGTTCCGAAGGGGTTGAAATCATGCAAGGTCGTATCCTGGATTTCGAAAAACGACTCTATCATTTTGACTGAACGGGAAGCCTTTCATGCCCCGATTGTCTTTGTCGTGGCGCTGGACTGCGAGGCAAAACCTCTGATATCCCATTTCAATCTCAGTCGTTGCCATGATATTCATGCCTACCGGGTCTTTTGTTCCGGATCACACTGGTTGATCGTTTCAGGTGTCGGCAAGGCAGCATGTGCCAATGCGGTCGGTTTCATGGCGGGATTGCTGCATCATACGATGCTTGAATTCTCCGTATGGATCAATGTGGGTATTGCTCAACACGCAGAGTTGCCTCTGGGAACCTGTTGCTGGGTCAGTCGTGCCGAAGACCGGGCCCTGAAGCGGGCACTGTTTCCCGTTTCGACAGTTTCCCTTCCATGTCAGGCAGTACCGTGTATCACGGTTGATGAAACCTGGACCGTGAATCATGAAAATGACCAGGCCGATGAGCAGGTACTGCATGATCGCGAGGCCAGTGCCTTCGTCTTTTCGGCCTCACGGGTCTCCACACTGGAATGGATACATGCCTTCAAGGTGGTTTCTGATAACAGGGATAACCCCCCTGACAAGATCAAGACTTCACAGGTAAGGAAATGGATCACGTCTGTTCTGGAGCCTGTTGGCATCCTGATCGACCATTTGCAACGGATGAGAGAACCCTTGATAGCCTTCCGTTCACGAGAAGATGGACTTTTCAATCGCCTTGTCGGACTGCATCCCTATAGTGAATCACGCAGGCATCAGTTGCGCAGGCTTTGCCGTCGGCTAGTGGCATTCAAGAAGGAACAGGCGCTGGACTGGAAACAGCTTGAGATGATGGCTGATAGTCGTTCGGCGATTGCATTGCTCGAAGGACTTGTTGAGAGTCTTCCGAGCGGTCCGTGATAGAAATCCTTGCGATGCTATTCCAGCCCCTGACTGCTCAAATAGTCTTCATAGCCACCCTTGAAATCGACGATCTCGCCACCTGTTTTCATCTCGATGATCCGGGTGGCCAGTGAGCTGATGAACTCTCTATCATGACTGACGAAAAACAACGTACCGGGGTAGTTCTCCAGTGCCAGGTTCAGGGATTCAATCGATTCCATATCCAGATGGTTGGTGGGCTCGTCCAGCAACATGATATTGGGTTGCTGCAGCATCAAACGGCCGAACAGCATGCGTCCTTTCTCGCCACCGGACAGGACACGTACCGATTTCTCGGTTTCCTGCTTGCTGAACAACAGTTTTCCCAGAGTGCCGCGAATCATTTGTTCATCAACATCCGTTCGCCATTGTTGTAACCATTCGATCAGGCTTTCATCTGTGTCAAACAGGTCGGCATGATCCTGGGGGAAATACCCCAACTGGGCATTTTCTGACCATTTGATCGTCCCGGAACGGGCAGGAAGGTCGCCAACCAGGGTACGTAGCAAGGTGGTTTTACCTATCCCATTGGGACCAATGATGGCAACACGTTCTCCCACATCAATAGTCAGTTTGAGATCCTCAAAGATATTGGTCTCATCATGGCCCTGACTACAATTTCGTACAACAAGCGCCTGCCGGAACAGCTTTTTTTCCTGGTTGAATTTGATATACGGGTTGACGCGGCTGGAAGGCTTGACCTCGTCAAGCTTGATCTTTTCAATCTGTCTGGCACGAGAGGTCGCCTGTCTGGCCTTGGAGGCATTGGCAGAAAAACGGCTGACAAAGGCCTGCAATTCTGCAATCTGAGCCTTTTTGCGTGCATTGGCCGCCAGCATCTGTTCCTTGACCAGGGTAGAGGCGGTCATGTATTCATCGTAGTTTCCTGGATAGATTCTCAGCTCACCGTAATCCAGGTCCGCGATGTGGGTGCAGACGCTATTGAGAAAATGGCGATCATGCGAGATGATGACCATTGTGCTGCGACGATTGACCAGGGTCTTTTCCAGCCATCGAATCGTGTTGATATCCAGGTTGTTGGTGGGCTCGTCGAGCAACAGGATATCCGGATCGGCAAAAAGGGCCTGCGCCAGCAGGACACGTAGTTTCCAGCCAGGGGCGACCTCCTTCATGAGGCCATGATGCTGTTCGATGGGGATGTCAACGCCCAGCAGAAGTTCTCCTGCACGGGATTCTGCCGTGTAGCCATCCAGCTCGGCGAATTCGATTTCCAGCTCGGCAATTTGCATTCCTTCCTCTTCAGACATCTCGGGCAGGGCATACAGCCGTTCGCGTTCCTGTTTTATCCTCCATAGCTCCGGATGTCCCATGATGACCGTGTCAAGTACCTTATGATCTTCGTAGGCGAATTGATCCTGTTTCAGGATACCCAGCCGCTCATTCGGCGCGGTGCTGACCGTTCCGGAAGTGGCGTTGAGCGATCCTCCCAGAATCTTTAGAAGGGTGGACTTGCCACAGCCATTGGCGCCAATCAGGCCATAGCGTTGGCCCTCGCCAAATTTGACCGAGACGTTCTCGAAAAGAGGCTTCGCCCCGAATTGCATGGAAAGATTGGCTGTAGTCAGCAAAGGGAAGCTCCTAAATAGTCCTGAATTGTCAGCAATGATGAATTATAATAGGCCCCTTTAAAGGAGCATAAAAAGAGAGGAATTGTAACGATTTATCCGGCATGAGTCACGAGCTCATTCCCGACAGGTGTGTTTTAGCTTCGGGAGATGGGTCGTCAGAAGTTGCTGTGGAGCATGCTGGTAGAAATGACAATATTACAGGATGGGAAATACTGAACGTTCAATGGATCACAATAGCACGCAACTTTCCAAAAAGTCGCAAAGAGAGGGAGAGAAAAAGCCGCGCAAAAGACGTAGAAGGAGCAAACGACCGGCAGAGGAATGGTCACTGTCCAATTTTCAGGTTCCAGAAGCGGACGACAAACTGCGGTTCCATGATCTGTCTCTGTGTGACGAGCTGATGCATGCCATCCAAGATCTGGGTTATGAATACTGTTCTCCAATTCAGCAGAAATCTCTGCCACATACCCTGCAGGGAAAGGATATTACCGGCAAGGCCCAAACGGGTACCGGCAAGACAGCAGCCTTTCTGATCACCGCCATCCAGTATCTGGTCAAGCATCCGATTCAGGATGAACAGTTCCTGTGTGAACCAAGGGTATTGATTATTGCCCCGACACGCGAACTGGTGATACAGATTGCCCAGGATGCCAAAAATCTGTGCAAATATCTCGATCTTCAGATCCATACCCTGATTGGTGGGGAAAAATATGACAAGCAGTTGCACCAGATGGAACAGCGGGTTGCCGATATTGTTGTGGCTACGCCGGGCAGATTGATTGATTTCATGAGCAGAAAGGATATATTTCTCAATCTGGTAGAGATTCTGGTTCTGGATGAGGCCGACAGAATGCTGGACATGGGATTTATTCCGCAGGTCAAGCAGATCGTACGTGCAACGCCTCGCAAGAATGAAAGACAAACCCTGTTGTTCAGCGCTACCTTTGCCCAGGACATCCTCAATCTGTCCAGACAATGGACGGAAAATGCCTTGCATATCGAGATCGAACCGGAACAGGTGGCAACAGAAACGATTGATCAGCGGGTCTACATGGTCAGCAATGAGGAAAAATTGCCTGTGACCCTGAATATCCTCAGGCAGGAGGAGGTCGGTCTTAGCATGATCTTCACCAATCGCCGGGATCAGGCCATCCGTCTGCATGAAAAGCTGTGCAAGAATGGAATCAAGGCAGGTGTACTGACTGGAGAGATTGCCCAGAATAAACGCAGCAAGACACTGAATGATTTCAAGGAAGGAAAGATCAGGGTATTGGTCGCAACCGATGTGGTAGGGAGAGGGATACATATTGATGGGGTAACCCACGTCATCAACTATAATCTTCCCGAGGATCCCGAAGATTATGTACATCGTATAGGACGCACCGGACGTGCCGGTGTGGCAGGTATATCCATCAGTTTTGCCGATGAGACCGAAGCCTTCCAGTTGCCGGCAATTGAGGAACTTCTGGGAGAGAAACTGAGTTGTACCTATCCACCTGAATCTCTGCTTGCTATCTCGGAAAACGCATAAATATTTTCATGACTCGTCCCCCGATCCAGGAAGATGAGGAAGTCAAGAGCAAGTCTCAGATCAAACGCGAGATGCAATCCTTGCGTGATCTTGGCAAAGCGCTGCTGAATTGCAATGCCTCTAATCTTGCCAAACTTAGTCTGAATGAAGAGATTCGTGAGGCGGTTGAACGTGGAAAGACCTTCAAACGTCAGGCCCTGAAACGGCAGATCGGATATATTGGTGGGCTGTTACGTGAGATCGACGCAGATAAAATAAGAGACGAACTGGAACAGCTCAATCGCCCCAATGCCGAGGCCACAAGAGTTCTGCATCAGATTGAAGACTGGCGCGAACAACTGCTGAAGGGGGACACGACCCTGGAAAATCAATTGATTGTATCCTTGCAGGCAGACCGTCAGAAGCTGAGGCAATTGATCCGCAATGCAAGAAGAGAGCTAAATCAGGGTCATTCACCAAAATATAGCCGCCAATTATTTTCCTATTTGCGTAGCTTGCATGACTTGGGCAGGCATCGGGATACTGACTGAATCAGATATTGAACCCTTTTGGTATTTCAAAGTCTCTGTGATAATGTATGCAACAATCATGAGTATCCCATTTCGTCAATTTCTGGTTATCCTGACACTGGTCTTTCAGGCCGTGACAAGTCATATGGCAATGGCCAGCATGGCCTCGCCCGTGGATACCGTCCATTTTGGAAAGGTCATGTCTACCAACCCACATGCTGCTCATGAGCATACTTACGGGTTATCCGAGGGAAATACACAGTCAGCTATGGACCTGGACGCCTGTGGCATGCATTCCCATCTCTCGCAACATGCCAAGCATTGCTGTTCCAGTGCCGGATGTTGTGTCGCGATCTACCCCGGGTTTAATCTGGATCAATCCCATCTGACAACAGTGTTGATTACTGATGTCAGCGAACCCCTCGATGATCTGTCATCGAGCCTGATTGATCGTCCCCCCATCACTTCTCTCTGATCTAAACAAAGATATTGTGGGCCAAATTGGCCCCGATTCGTAATTGTTGTACAACCTGTTTTCCGAACGGTTGTGCGTGTAGTGATCAAGAGGTCAAATGAAAAACTGCATTCATTCGGTGGCGGCAACCTGCCTGTCACTGCTCGCCATGCTATGGACATCTCCGGGGTATACCCAGGAAGCCTTGACACTGGACAAGGCCATCCATGAGGCGCTGAACACCCATCCTGGATTGAAGGCCAGCAAAACGCATGCCGACGCGCTCTCATTTGTGCCGGACCAGGTCAATACCCTGCCGGAACCCAGGGCCTTTCTCAATCTTCAGAATATCCCGACGGACTCCTTTTCCTTTACCCAGGAGAACATGACTCAGATCCAGACCGGGGTTCAGCAGGTGTTTCCATTCCC
>RFGN01000102.1 GCA_003696645.1 Gammaproteobacteria bacterium
GCCATCTACAATACCGTGACAGCAGATCTGATTGCCGGAAGCGAGATGCACCAGTTTCGTGCAACCGGCTCTACCCTGGTTGAACCGGGCTTCCTGAGTGTCTATCAGGAAGGAACAGACGAGCCGGATTCCAGTAATGATGAAAGACTGCTGCCACCAATAAAAAAGGGGGAGTCTCTGACGCTGAAGACCATCAAGATGGATCAGCATTTCACTGAACCTCCACCGCGATATACCGAAGCCAGTCTGGTCAAGGCCCTGGAAGAACATGGCATTGGAAGACCTTCGACCTATGCCTCAATCATATCCACCCTGGTTAACCGGGAATATGTCACCCTGGAGAAAAAACGCTTTGAACCGACTGATGTGGGAATGGTGGTCAATCGGTTTCTGACAGAATATTTCACCAAATATGTGGACTACAATTTTACTGCCGGTCTTGAGGACCAACTGGATCAGATATCGGTGGGGAAGAAGGAATGGGTTCCGCTTCTGGAGGAATTCTGGAGCGAATTCAAACCGCTCGTGGACCGGGTCGAAAAGGATGTGGAACGTGCCGATGTGACGCAGGAAGCATTGGATGAAGATTGTCCGGAATGCGGC
The DNA here is from genome assembly GCA_003696645.1 of Gammaproteobacteria bacterium. Classification (GTDB taxonomy): domain Bacteria; phylum Pseudomonadota; class Gammaproteobacteria; order J025; family J025; genus J025. The sequence continues at coordinate 604 of RFGN01000102.1, forward strand.
AAACCATTGTCCATACGACTGGGTAGGCGAGGCAAGTTTATTGGTTGTACCGGTTACCCGGAATGCAAATATACCCGTAATCTGAATGCCGATGCAGAAGAGGAAAAGGCGGACCTGCAGAAGGTTGAAGGTCGTACCTGTCCGAAATGCGATTCAGAACTGATTATCCGTCCGGGACGATATGGCAAGTTTATCGGTTGCAGCAGTTATCCGGACTGCAAGTACATAGAACCTCTCAACAAGCCCGAGGATCTGGGTATTCCCTGTCCAGAATGCAAGAAGGGGACAATGATGAAACGTTTTTCCCGCTATGGAAAGGTCTTTTATTCCTGCTCGGAATATCCAAAATGCAAATACGCAGTCTGGAATGAGCCGGTTCAGGAGAGCTGTCCGGAATGCCAGTGGCCCATGCTGACACTAAAAACGACCAAACGACGTGGAACAGAGAAGGTTTGCCCGCAAAAGGAATGCAAATTTTCCGAACAGATCGCACCCCCGGAACAATAGGGGTAAGATAGGACCTGTTACTGTGTCAACAGGAGAAGCATGATGAGGATTTTATTGATTGGTACGATACTGCTGGGATGGTCTGGGGTTGGCTTGTCAGCAGAGCGAACGAGTGCGCCTTCAGAGGCACGGGCCTATATCATTGCCCCTGCCAATGGAGAGGTGGTGGGCGAGTCATTTGTGGTCAAGTTTGGTCTGCACGGGATGGGTGTGGCCCCCGCCGGTGTCAACAAGCCCAATACCGGTCACTTTCATCTGATTGTCGATGGCAGCCTTCCCGACCTGAATCATCCCATGGGCAAGCAGGTCAGACATTTCGGTGGCGGGCAGACTGAAACGCGTCTGAAACTGAAGCCCGGTACGCATACCCTGCAGCTGATCATGGGAGATGCCCGACACATACCCCATCGGCCTGCCGTGATCTCCGAGCCTGTCCGGATTACTGTTGAAGAATAATCAGGCTGTCTGACCGTTTTTGGCCAGCATGTGACGGACCTTCGCTTCGGTCAGGTTGGGTGAGAACAGCTCGATAAAGTCAAACAGGTACTGCCTGAGGTAGGCCCCTTTTCTGATGCCGATTCGGGTGGTACTGTCGGTAAACAGGTGGGCAGCGCTGCGGACTCCCAGTGTCTGCTCGTTTTCCGGGCTGAAGGCCATCTCGGCGACGATACCAATTCCCAGTCCAAGTTCGGCATAGGTCTTGATGACATCCGAATCCATGGCGGTCAGAACAATATTGGGCCGGATGCCGGCCTCCTCGAAGGCCTCATTGATTCGCGATCGGCCAGTAAAGGCAAAATCATAGGTGATGATCGGGTATTTGGCGATCTCTTCCAGTGTCAAGGGATTGACCTTGAGGATGGGGTGGTCAGGCAACGCGGCGATACATCGGTTCCATTTGTAGCAGGGGATCATGGTCAATCTGGGGTGAGTCTGGATGGCCTCGGTAGCGATGGCAATATCGGCGGTGCCGTTGGCAGCAAGACTGGCGACCTGATCAGGGTTGCCCTGCTTGATTTGCAGGCTGATCCCGGGGTAACGTTCGCGAAAGGCCTTGATGACTCTGGGCAGGATATAACGGGCCTGGGTATGGGTGGTTGCAATGGTCAGGGTTCCTGAACGGCTATTGTTGAGATCCTGGGAAAACTTGAGGATATTGTCCCCTTGTGAAAGGGTTTGTTCTGCCATTTCCAATATCTTTCGACCTGCGTCAGTGGTGCCGACCAGCCGCTTGCCATGTCGCACGAAGATCTGCACGCCAAGTTCATCCTCGAGTTGTCGAATCTGGTTGCTGACGCCCGGTTGTGCCATCTCAAGGGCTTCGGCAGCGGCGGAAATATTGAGCTGCTGTCGAGCGACCTCACGTATGCATCGTAATTGTTGAAGTTTCATGGCTGCAATATAATAAAAAAATATATAAAAAGCAAACAAACAGCCTTTATTTTATATAGAAATTTCGGTATAGTGTGTCCCTCGACTCTGCCAATGGCAGAGTCCGGCTTTTTTAACGTAAACCATCTCATGGATCAGATTCTCTTTATCATCACCGGATTCTTTGTCGGCCTGTTGGTGGGGTTGACCGGTGTGGGTGGAGGATCCCTGATGACACCGTTACTGATCTTCGGGTTTGGCGTCAAGCCTGTTGTGGCAGTCGGGACAGACCTGGTCTTCGCAGCAATTACCAAGGTGACCGGCATCTGGATTCACTGGCGAAAGGACAATATAGATTGGCGAGTTGCCGGCCTGATGGTGCTTGGGAGCTTTCCCTCTTCATTGCTGACCGTCTATCTGATGTCCCAGATTGACCTGGATACGCCCTTGATGAATCTGCTGGTCAAGGAGGGGTTGGGTGTGGCGCTGGTACTGACTTCTCTGGCGCTGGTATTTAGACGTCGCATGAACCGCATTGGCAGGAACTTGAAGGCCGGAATCCCTGGTTACCACAACGGCTGGAGAAATATTGCGACTGTATTTGCCGGGATTTTTCTGGGCATACTGGTAACCATCTCCTCGGTAGGCGGTGGGGCTCTGGGTGTTGCAATGTTGGCATTCATGTATCCTGCCTTTAGCACCCGCAGGATTGTCGGGACAGACTTGGCCTATGCGGTGCC
>RFGN01000013.1 GCA_003696645.1 Gammaproteobacteria bacterium
CTCCATCCTGGATTACCTCAAAGGGCAGCCCGGCGTCATCAGCGCCGAATTCGACCAGCCACTCATGTTTCGCGACTCCATACCCAACGACAACTTTTACCCACAGCAGTGGGGACTGGAAAAGATTGAATTGCCCCCGGTGTGGTCCGTCTCCACCGGCGGAAACACCCTGAACGGGGATGAAATCGTCCTCGCCATCATGGACAAAGGCTTCGACGTTCACCACGAAGACCTGGAGCCCAATATTTGGGTGAATAAAAATGAAGTCGCCGGCGACAATGTGGACAACGACAACAACGGCTTCGTGGACGACATTCACGGATGGAACTTCCGGCTTGGCACCAATGTGTACCAGGTGGAAGATCACGGCACATGGGTGGCCGGTGTGATGGCCGCTGCCGGCAACAACGATTTGGGGATCAGCTCACCGGCCTGGAATGTCAAACTGATGTTTTTGGGTGTAAACACCACCAGCGAGGTGGTTGAGGCCCTTCAATACGTTCTGGATATGCGTGAGCGCTACAATGCTACCGGGGGTGCAGAAGGTGCCTATGTGGTTGCGGTCAATGGATCTTTTGGCTTCGATCAAGTGTTCTGCAACGAAAGCCCTGCCTGGAGTGCCTTGTACGATCCGCTTGGCCAGGAGGGTGTGCTAAACGTGGCCCCCCCGGCCAATGAAGACTGGAATGTGGATGTAGAAGGAGATGTACCCATCACCTGTACCAGTGATTACCTCATCGCCGTCACCAGTTCTGACCAGGCTGACGAAAGGCCCTCCTTTGCCGCATACGGACCGAAATCGGTGGACCTGGCGGCGCCGGGCCGGGCCATCTACACCACTTACAAAGGTGATGAGTACGAAGAAAACTACGGTGGCAATTCGCTGGCTTCACCTCTTGTGGCGGGTGTCGTGGGGCTGCTCTACAGCCTTCCTTGTGAAGACCTGGCCCAACTCATGAAAGAGGACCCCGCTGCCACGGCTTTGCTGATGAAGGAGGCCATTCTGAATTCCGTGGACCCCCTGCCTGCTTTCAGCGGAAAGACATTGACCGAAGGAAGAATCAACGTGAACAAAGCCATGGAATACCTGCACGCCTATTGCACCGCCCGCCCGGAAGAAAGGAATGCCGGTAACTTCAAAGAACTCTAC
>RFGN01000667.1 GCA_003696645.1 Gammaproteobacteria bacterium
CTACCACATGCAACAGGTAGTGGAAAAATCATTGAGTTCCAAACAGGTAGCAACGCCTTCGGGAACCCCAAGACCATTGCTGTTACGCCAGGAGACAGCCTCAATGGGGTTAACGGCGGCACATACACCATCATGTTCAACAATACCACCTACCGAGCTACCGATTATGGTGTGAGTAGCTGGGTTCTCGACAAAATCTCTGGGGCCGTCATTACTCGCGGGTTGTCCTATCTGCAAGCACGTTTGAACACCGGGTGGGTTCTTACTGCTGGAGTGGATGTCCCATTCAACATCATTGAAGATACCGTCGGCGACATCACGCTGAGCAATGGCAGAATCTCTCTCAAGGGTGGTCGGAGATACCGTATCTCGTTTACATATCACGTAAACGGCATGTCATCTCCATCGTCCTATGTGTATTTCGGCTTGTTCTCATACACAGCAAACACATTCGCCAAGAATGTTGCCTTTACGGCCAATGGAAACCCGGCCACCGGAAACCAGCAAGAAACCTCGGGGAACTATTATAGCTTGATGTATGCTCCTAGTGCGGACGAGGATGTGTCGATCCGAGTATACTTCCTCGGCACTCCGGGGACTTTGGATTCTGGAGCAACATTCCTCGAAGTAGAAGAGCTACCGAGCGATGTGTATGTTCCTGCAGATGCCTTGATGCCTGTTTCGTTGGACTACGTGTCCATCAGGCAAAACTCAGGGGTGGTGTATGCCAATGCTACAGCACCAACAGGCGGCGCCAATGCGTTCGACCTATCCGACATCAATCTGAGCATCTACGACTCCAACGGGCTAGTAAACAATACCAACTCCGAGGTTGTCATCAAGAAAAGCGGTAGGTATCGGCTGTTCCTGAATTCTGGGCATACCGATGGAAGCAGCACGGTATCACCAGAGATTCGACTGAATGGAACCCCAATCGGATCAACTACTGTCACGGATGCCAGCAACCCGTCATATCCTCTTGGGATCGACATGATTCACGATCTCAACCCGAATGACGTGGTTTCATTCCATGATACCAACCCAGCATCAGGGAGATCCAACTTCACGGCCGTCGTGCAGCAGCTACCTACTGAGCACGCAATTTATCCCGGTGTTACTAAAGTTGCTGAGTGGACGCCAATCGCCTTGTTCAGCGTGTATGGATCAGCTGGATCACCGGATTTTGGCTGGCCATACGGATACAGGGCGGTTTACAAGGTCATCGGTAATACGATGTATATGAACGTTCAGTTCGACCAGGTCAATACGTCAACGCCAGGCGTCGATATTGTTCCAACGAGTGGTAACAATTACTATCAGATCTATTTGCCGGGTGGCTATGGCATTGATCAATCCTCTGCATCAATTCACAATCCCGGCGATCCCGTGCCTTCTGGGACTGTGCTCGGAAGTGGGTATATCGTATCCGATGTTGCCAGCGGATCTCTTACGGTGGTCCCATCTGCACCATCGGCGATCACATTCATAATCACTACCGGCACCACTCTTGCGAATGGGCAACCACCAGAGGATTGGGCTGTTCCGTCAACTGGCAACTATAAATTCGGTTTCTCAAGACCAACACTATCATTCAGCTTTAACGCTGTGATCCCGGTCAAGAAGTATTAAGACAAAAAGAAAGGGGAGGGAAAGCCCTCCCCTTTTCTCCTCTAACAGGAATAATCTCAGAGATACTCGTTGGCCACCTCTTCCAGAATATCGGCGAGTTTATTTGCAATGGCCTTGGCAATCTCGCTGCGCCCCTCATTACGATAATGATCAGCAGCATTTAGAAAAATCCCACGGACTTCTTCGCGTGATCGACCGTTTTCAGCATGGTAATCAATGGCGGCAACCACATATTCCCACATCAGATATGGTAAGTATTCTCCCATAGTAATCATGTGTTCGCCACTAACCTGGTCAGATTTAAACATTTTCTTAATCTCATGCATGAAAAACCCGGCGTTGCCAGCTTTTTCCTTGAGTTCCTCATATGCTTCAGGTGACATGATATTCTCGATACCATCCACACTCTCAAAAACAAACTTACGACGACGACGTGCCATGTGTTTTCTCCTTTCTTGTCACTGTAGTGTTTATATCAGTATTTACCGTTTAAACGCCGGATTAAACTTCAAATCCCATAACTAGCACGTCCACGGTCAACCCAGTCATGCTACCTCCCGCAGCCGTCTGAACATTGATAGAAACCTGATCGCCGCCCATCGGCATAACCGCCCCATCAAGTGGGTGAAGAATGGCATATCGACCAGCGGATGTCAAGCTACCTCCAAATGTGACGGGAGTATTCCCAACGATATTGTCCTTCAGGATATTCCCAGTCCCAATAGATACTGCTGCTGGCGTCGGAGAAGCCCCAGGATTGGCGGAAGTGACCTTCAGGATGACCTTGGTGATGATGGCACCATTAACGGATCCAGGGACCGTATAAACGGTTGTAATCCCCGTAGTCATCAGGTCCACAGTAGCAGTTCCAAGCACTTGCTCATACCCGCCGCTGATATTCGCAGCAACCATGTCGAAATCACGCCATGTGCCGTTGATATATCCTTCGAAGCGACCAGTCTCGGAGTTGTAACGGATATCCCCATTGAATGGCGACGCGGGACGCTCTGAAGTTGTCCCGGATGGCAAACTGATGGCATCTCTGGTAAGAAACTTTGCAGATGCTTCGGAATTGCTACCATCGGTAACGCGGAACTTCTCGTTGCCTGCAACCGATACCGAAATCCCATCAATGCCTGCGCTGGTGGTGTGAGAAATCCCCGTAGTAGCATGTCCATTGAAAGCGATTGATGGCGACGTGGGGCTCCCAGCATCAACCGAGACTGATGGACCGGCAAGATGGCC
>RFGN01000668.1 GCA_003696645.1 Gammaproteobacteria bacterium
ACGAAATGGATTCGATCGGAAGTGTAAGGCAAGGCACTCGGGGGGGCAGGCTCCTCTTTAAATACAGCCACATGCCAAATCTCCTCAAATATTTCAGTCAAGTGATTAATCTCCGTAATGGTAGGACCCCAGCCTACGATTTGGCCGTTTCGCAGGTAATGCTCGGTATGGGAAATGATGGCGAGTTTCAAGGCTCTTTTTCCCGGAGGTTCTTTTGCCTGAAGGAAGGTTTGTGTTTCGGAGGTGATCAATTGTTCATTGCCCATCGTTGCAAATTATAAAGGATGAGCATGCGCTGATAAACGGCTCCCCTGCTTATTTTGGTCGAATCTCCCTTCCCCAGAAAGGAACGAATCAAAAACTCAAGGTAAGTCTTGTCAATCCATCCGGCAAACACACACTCACCATTTCCCACCACCTCACACATCTTCTTTTTCTCTTCCCGAGTCAGATAGATATCCATGGGGATGCCAAATCCCGACTTCGGAGCCTTGCTGATGTTTTTCGGATAAACTTTTTTGTGCAAGTCACGAAGTATTTTCTTGGTGGTGAAGAGGTCAGATTTGCTGAAAAAAGGAATTTTGAAGGCAAAAACAGCCAGGTCTTCGTCCAGTAAAGGCACCCGCCACTCCACACCGTGTCGCATGGCCATCATGTCCGTTTTCCGCAAATAATCGCTCAGCATGGTTTTACGAAAATAATCGAAAACGATGGTGTTCTCCCGGGAGGCAGGCACCTCGTCGGCGAATAAGGAACCGTAACTTTCCACGAGTTCCTGGTAATCGTATTGAAAGACGGGCTTTCCGTCGTGGGTCAGCGTAGGCGGGAACCAGGCATTCCGGTTGTACAAAATATGAAAAAGAGACTTCCCTCCTTTAACCAGACCAGCCGTTCTGTCCAGTTTCCTCGATAATCCGCCTCGGGAAACGGCTTGCGCAAATCTGATGCAGGAAGCAATTCCGGGGAATTGGAGAATTGGTGCCGTGTAGGCCAAAAAAGTTTGCGAGGGGTAGCCATTGAACAATTCATCTCCCCCATCTCCGCCAATTAGGACTTTTCCGAATGCCCGGGCAGCCTGGTTGAGCAGGAACACCGGAATGGCGGAAGAGTCTGCATAAGGCTGGTCGAAATGCTCGAAAACCGAATGAACCAGGTCGAGGTCCACTTTAGAAGTTGGCTCCAACATATGGTGTTTGCCCCCAATCGTATCCACAATCTGTCGAATCAACGGGGATTCGTCGTAGCGTGGGTCTCTGGCAAATGATACCGAAAGCGCCTGAATTTCCGGCTGCACGCGGTGTGCCACATGATAAACCAGGGAAGAGTCGATACCACCGCTCAGGGCGAGGGAAACATCCACATCGGCTTCGAGATTGCGCGTGACCGCTGTTTGAATCCGTGCTTCCGTTTCTTCCAGCAAGGTGGAATAATTTTTCTTCCCGCCGGGCTCGAAGTCGAATTTGAAAAAGGGGATTGACTGAGTGCCTTTGCCTTCCTCCCACACCAAAATATGACCCGGTCGCAATGCCTGAATTTCATTCCAGGCGGTCAGGGGTTCGGGCACATAACTAAAATGGAGAAAGTGCTTCAACGCTGTTTCGGACCAGGAAAGCGAAGTTTCTGAAGCCGCTTTGACAGCTTTGATTTCGCTGCCGAAAACGATTTCGTTTTCCGAATCTGTGAAATACAGGGGTTTGACCCCCACCGGATCGCGTCCCAGTACCAGTCGAGTCCCGTCATTTCTTCGGTCCAGAATCGCAAATGCGTAAATCCCTCTTAGTCTTTGAAAGAAATTGATGCCGTGTCGTAGATACCCTTCGAGGATCACTTCAGTGTCCGATTGGGTGCGCAGGGTATGTGGGCCGAGTTGGGTTCGTAGATTGCGGAAATTGTAAACTTCTCCATTATAGACTATGGCAAC
>RFGN01000669.1 GCA_003696645.1 Gammaproteobacteria bacterium
GCCCCCAGGAGGGTTGTTCCGCTGGCCGTGATGATGTCATTGCCTATCTGTTCTGCAAGATCGGGGTGTTCAGAAAGTCTAATGACCACGTTGGGATCGTCAGGCAAAACGAGGTCACTTCCGTCGTAATTCCTGTGGATGATTGGCTTGACTCCGGTTCCACTCGAATCGGGTGAGGTGTCCATGTGGGAGCAGAAGCAGATAACCGGAACCTCCTTATCAGTGTTGGAAGGGATGGTAGCGTACACATACCCATATTCATCCATGTGGGCATCACTAATACCCATTTCCTGCAATTCTTCTACGAGTAATCTCCCGAGATCCTTCTGCTTCTCGGTGGATGGAATCGTGCTCGAATTGGGGTCGGATTGGGTGTCTATTTGCACATAGCGAAGAAACCTGTCCAGGAAAGTGTGTTTGTAAGTCATCGTTGTGGTTTGTCTGGTTAAGTAATCTGGCAGCCAATTAAAGAAAAATTAAAAACTTGGATGAACGAATGTGATTTTGTTCACCTCGATATTCTTGCAGTGACTTTTGAAAATTGTTAAGTCTATAGCAGACAGGTCTTCGCCTTTTGAATGAAAAGGATGCGCTTGGTCTGTCGAAATTCGATTGAAAACCAGTTACTTAAACTCTTAATCAAACCATTTTTCTCTATGAAAAACCTCTTTAAGATCATCCCGATTGTTTTCTCCTTCGCATTGCTCTTTACCGTTGGCTGCCAGGACGAAGGCACCGGTGGCGGGGGCAATGACATTGGACCCCTGGTTCAAATTGTTGACGGTCCGAATCCCGGTGATGTGATCACCGAATTGAACGGTACCATTTCAGTTACCATTGACGTCACAAAAGGCACCAGCCCCCTCAACACTGTCACCATCCAGGAAAATGGAACCAAACTGGACCTGAGCCGGATCGAATACGTCGGCGTGAGTGGCAGTGCCAATCCACTCCTCCTGTCAGGTGCCAACAAAGATGGTTTCACTCAGGAAATCAGAATCCAGGCGCAGGACGCC
>RFGN01000670.1 GCA_003696645.1 Gammaproteobacteria bacterium
ATGAACGCGGATACAGGAAAACTTGATATATTAACTGGGCTATCAAAAATTACATAGTCGTCAACCCCATCCAATACAACACCATTTGTAGGATCATCAACTGCCCCATTTTTAAACTGGGGATGTTCATTGTTAACGATGTCCGCTCCGCGTAGATAATAAAAAACCAACCCTTCTGCTAATGGATGCTCCCAATCAATCCTCACAGGCCCAACCGGCTTCCGCCCAGGCACCAGCAGGTTCGGCTCACGTAAGAGCACAGATCTGGGGTTTACTAGAGCAGGCATATCACGCAGCCTTCATAGAGCGCGGACGCATCAGAAGCTCCAGATCCAATGAATTCGTAGATTCGTTGTTCACCAAATAGAACGTGTCATTGGGATCACCCTTTGGCACGTTATACAGGTAGTAGGAACCCAGCGCCGCGTCCAGAGTGAAAGACCCAACATACTGCTGCTTGTATCCCGCTGAAGGTGCTGGCGCTGTGTCTGTTCCATCACTCGGGCGACGATAAACGTCAATCGTTACACCCTGTGTTGGGACATTCACCCCACTCACTTTCAGCTTCAGATCCAGCAGCACATACTGGGCATTGGTCACACCTACAGTATTGGAAATGGTGGCGCTTTGCCCACTGAAACCGCCCGCAGTTACGGTAGCCGCAGCAAGAGCGGAAGTATAAGTGCCTAGTACATCAATCGCTTCGCCTGCCATCAGATAGTCCTCGCATATTCAACATCGCCGGGTTTCACAAAACCCAAACCAAGATATTCAGCACGGCTGACTGTTTTTTCAGCTAGCGCCTTAATAGTAGCCACACTTGCCGGATCAAGTACATTAGCCGCAGCCAATTGATCGAGCATATTACGGGTTTCCGTGTTACCCACATCAATTCCGTCAACGGATTTGATAAACATCAGCGCCCATTTCACAGCGCTGTTAGACGCCGAAGCAGCTTCAAGCGCATCCAGAAAAGTGGCTCCCGCATTTGCACCTAGCGTAGCCAGTACAGTCTTCGCATTTGCAAACGTTTGCACAACTTGATTTGCAGGAGTGTTATTGAGCGCAGACGCAACCTCCGCATCGGTCATAGTTGAATAGCCAAGACCCAGCGGATCGTTGACGATCTCATTCTTCAAATCTTGATAGTTCATGATTACTCACCTGCCGAGAAATAGTTACCTGCTTGCAGGATAATGTCCGACCCGTCCGGCGTCTTGGCGAAATCTCCAAAGGCGAGAGGGATTAGGTCGGCATCAGTTCCTGCGGTTGTATCGGGGTCGTAGCAGAAGACCAGATGCGTCCAATTGGTCGTGCCAGAAACAGCAGTCCATATTTGGTCGTTGGCGAAGCCAGCCGATTGGGTATTCCCGACGTTGTCCCGGACCAGAGCGTTGAGCTCAACGCCAGATAGGACTTTGCGGGCGTAACCTGATCCTCCAGAAACCTCTGCTGTGCCGGCAAGGGCCAGGATCGCAGCCAACGTGTCAGCATCCTTAATTGACTCGACCGTATCGGTGCTGTTGATCGCCACAATGACGATACCGGCGTTCGCGGGGTCCCCAAGCCGCGCCCGTTCGTGCAGCTCGTTTCCGCGACCTTTTGCGATGTTGCATGTGTAAGATGGCATTTATCTCTCCTCTCAGCGTGAGTGTCAGATTGTCGCCCTGGCGTCACGGGGCAGGGTATAAGTCGGCATTGACAATTCCTCAGGCGTCACAGGTCACAGGTCACAGGCCCAATTCTCAAGGGATCAAGACGAAGCGATGGGTACGTCTCCTGTTCACCCAACGCATCCTTGAGAGCGTTGAGCAGAGTCCTGGCTTCGGCCTGCGTCAGTTCGTACTTGCGACCGTTGATCTCGATCTCTATCGTGGATTTCACGCTAATGTTTTTCATGTCAAGCTCTAATGTGAGGTTTCCTGCTCTGGACGAGCGATAACCCGGGTCATCAGATCACGACGATTCCGTTGGATATCAAACGTATAACTTGGAGGTTCCCGTTGTACAAGGTGCGCTTTCTGCAACGCTGCCAACTCCTGCAATATCGGGCGCAGGTCCGGTACCTCGACCTCCTTCCGCTCTACCACGGTCACCAGCTTCTGCAGAGCATCCAGAATCTTCTCCGATCGCTCAGCCTCCTCCCGCGCCCGAGCCTCCACAATGCGCCGGAATTCTTCAGCCAAGGCACTCAACCCCTCTACCTCGATGGCCCGTTTCTCCCGCAGAACCTTGGCACCACTCTGCTCCAGCTCGGTCAGCTGGGCTGCCCGGATCTTCTTAGCCATACAGACACCTGATCAGTTGCTCTATTTTGGTTCGGTCTTCCTGGGCCTTCTGCCACAACTCGGCAGCCGGCTGTTCAATCACAACCCGTTCCCCTGTCTCCTCGACCACATGCTCTTCCTGTAACCGGATTCCTTCGAGATTCTGTTCAGGAGCATAGACGGGTGGCGGTATGACATCCGGCAACTCCGGCCCCTTGACCTTGAGACCCATCTTCTCGAACACCTGCATCGGCGTCATGTTGTTACGCTGGGCAAAGGACGTCACCCAGGAGGACAGGATCTTCGCATTGATCCTGGCCACATGAGGGGCCACGACATTGGTTGCAATGAGATCGTCCCGTATTCGATTGACAATATCATCCACCTCGGCCTTGATCTCGGCATTCTGCCTCGCCACCTCCAGTTGCTTCATCAGCCGTTCGGGCGCTTCTGGCTGAATCTCCCGGGCCTCCCTGATCGAGAGCGAATCAGGCGAGAGGCGAACGATCTCCCGCATTACCTGGGCCAGCTGCTCATTGGACGCGACATCGGTGATATAGTCGGAGACCGGGACTACCACATCCGCACCAGTTGGCAATGCCTCCTCCAGCTGATCGAGCATGGCATCGACTGTGGCGTTCTCACCTCGTTTGAGAACGCCTTGATCAACCAGTTCCTGTAAATGCTGGGCCGGAATGTAAATTGGTTCATCCGCACCATAGGTCTCCTGGACCTGGGCCAGGAAGTCCTTGAAGGTCTCTGGTGCTCGTTGTGCAAGTTTGGCTTGCCGGCCTACCTCGTTGAACTCATCAATCTTGTCCTGCTCGAGCGTATTCGGGTTGTTGGTTTCCTTCGAGGGTGACCTGGCCCGCCCGTGCCGACCGAAGAGGAGATTCAGAATAGTCTGTGTCACGGCGCCCACGGTAAAGGCGGCAGCCCCCGCCTCCCCGGTACCTACCAGCAGCCCTCGCTCCGGGTCATACCCCACCAACTTGGACGCCGTGAGGTTCTCCCAGAGCGTCTGGAACATCTCCTGCAAGGACTCTTCGGTGCCTGACTTCAAGACATCGATTAACGCTTTTTTGAACGTCCCGCCGGCGGCCTTGTCTACCCGGTCCAGGAACCGGGCGATAGGGATGACCTCGGTATACCCGGTCCAGAAGTTCCAGTCTGCCGTATTGATCGCTTGTTCTATAGTAGCTCCATGTTCCAGGGCGTCCAGCATCTGGAATCCGCCTTCCTGAACAGCGGCAAGCGTACCGGTTATGGCCGGGTTCCGGGTCAACATGTTGACCACAAGGAATGAGAACATGGAGCCGAAAGCCCCGGGCAAGGTGCCCGTCAAGAAGGCCTGCTCATAGAGCGGATTGGTCTTGAACTGTTCCTTGACCCAATCGTCGATCTTCTTGGCAATCTGATAGGACTCCTGTTCCCGGGGGTCCAGATCGGCCATGAGTTGTCGGCGCAGCTTCGCCCGTTCATCCGGGGTAGCCTTCAGATACTGATGCGCCAATGGCGCGGCAGGAGTGAAGGTCAATTCATCCGGAGTCGCAACAAAAGGAGCAACAGGGGCCTCCGTTGGCAACAGGGCCTCATCGGTTATCGTCCCGGCATCGATCTGATCAAAGAGCTTCAGAGCCTCCATGGCACGCTTCGACTTCCTCGAGGCAGCATAGTAGCCAATAGTGGAAACCGCCTGTGAGGCATCCCTGACGAACCGGGAAGCCGCTGTCCCCAGTGGCCCCTTGCCAAGGTCCGAGAAGGCCGTCTCGGCGGCCATCAGCGTCTTGATGTCCTCATGCGCCAACGCCGCATTCTCGGGGCGCGAAAGGAACCGGGCCACCTCGGGGGTGTACTCCACCATGTCCTTGATATTGATCGCCCGGAACTTGGCTTCCCGTTCAATCTGGTCCTTGTTCCGCTCGACGATCTCCAGCGGGTACCCGGTCTCCTTGGCGATGCGGTAGATGTCCGCCATGGACTCCGGGTTCTTCTGCACTCCGAGGTAGAGGGAAGCGGAGAGCTTGTCGATACGGTCCCGCTCCAACTGGATCAGATCATCCAGAAAGGGGTTCTTCTCTTCCGGCTGTTCTGTCTGCTGAGTCTCTTCCGGCGGCAGGACCGGACCATCCGTCCCCTCCTGCAATACCCGTTCTGGGATCTTCGGCACAGCGGGATCCGGGGAAAGTGGGGCATCGGTGACCATACTGGTCTGCCCCAGGGCCTGCATCTCGTCGGTCGGACGGCTCACCGAGTCAACGCCTCCAGCCGCTGCAACGTATTGAACATGTCGAGCTTGTCAGCCCCGATCACCTGCTTCATCTTGTTATAGCGCCACAGGTACAGGATCTGATCCTCGCTCGGCTCCGGGATGTTCAGCTTCGCATAGGCCTCCTTGATCTGCTTCAACTCCAATGGACTGATGTTGTCCATGTCAGCCGCTGCGATGGGGGTATCTTCAAAACTACGACTGAAGAATCCGTACTGAGGCAGATGACGGGTCATGAAGTATTGATCAATGACCTGGTTGATCTCCGTCTGGGACGGCTTCTTCTCCTTCGCCAATTCATTCAGGATCGGTTCGAGATCCTTATAGGCCTCCTGCATTTTGTCTTTCAGATCCTGTCCCTCGACACCAAACACTCGGCGAACGTAATAATCAATGGTGTCCTTCGTCGATCGCAAGGCGACATGGGTATCATCCTTGCCCTGGCGGGCCTCCTTTACCATCTTCAGCAGCTTGTCGTAGTGTTTGTCATCCAGCTTGCGTCGGTAGTCGATGGGATTCATGTCCTTGAGCTGCTGTGGCGTCATCTCCATGATTTGCGTCCAAGCCGCCCAGTCGGTGGTATACACCTTGCCCTTGGCGCGATCCTTCTCGATTTTGAGCAGATTACTGTACTGGGCAGCCGTCAGCCGGCTAATTTCCTCCGGAAATTGTTTTCGCAAGGTGTCCAGGGGAATGCCCTGCAACATCATCCGATCCGCCAGGGTCTCATAGGCCAGACGGTTGCCTTCCTCCCTGGCAGTCTTGTCCCGGGTGTACTCCAGCGTCAGGCGTCGTTTTACCTCATCCTGCAACTTGACGTCATTCCCAAACAGCCCCCGGGCCGCCTCTACTTGCGCCTCCAGATCCCACGGATGCTGACTACGGATCGTCGCCACGGCAGCCTCGGCTCGCTGCAACCGCTCCTGCTCGATCACCACGTTCTCCACGCGCCGGTAGTCATCGGCCTCGAGCTTGTCGCGGTACTGCTCGAAAAGATGTTTGGCCAACGCAGGATCCAGTTTCGATTTCTCGATGATGCCGGCCGCCAGGGCCTTTGAGAGCAGATTGTCCCGCGCCTCGACAATGGACTCCTCCGGCATACCCTGCATCGAAACACGCAGATTCTGTTCAATCACCGTTGTGGCTGCTGCCACCTTCTTGGGATCGGTGACATAGAGCGATGCCTCCTCGGCCGCCTGTTCCGCGCCGGTCTTGGCCAGGGACAGGTCCCACTCCTGCTGACCTTTCAGGGCGTGCGTCTGTATCCGCGCCCGCTCCGTGATGATCCTGGCATCGATGCTCTTGCTCAGCAGACGCTGGGCATCAGGATCATGCACCTGTGAGAGGGTGGCCTTCTTCAGCTCTTCGAGTTTCTGCAGGACAACCTTGGACCCATTCACCGCATCCTTGCCCTTCGTTCCATAATAGGGATTCTGTCCGGACAGCAACAGGTCATTGGTCTGGCGCACGAACTGCTGCAGGGCATCCTCGGCCTCCAGTTGCGCCCGTTTCTTCTCGGCCTCCTGCAGCGCGGAGCCAAGGTGAGACAACCCCTGCGTCAACCCGGCAGCCGGGTTGATTACCCGGGGCTCGGCGTAGGGGCGCAGAGGGGTGCTGCGCTCGGTCTGCTGATACTCGGGGATCTTAAGGGCCATAGTCCCGACTCCGCGTCAGTTCGCTCTTGTGGTCATACCACTTCGAGGCCACCGGGGTCGCCACATCCAGGAGACCGCCGGCCAGATTCAGATAGCTCTTGGTCCTGTACTGGTCACTCTCGTATCGCTTGGCGCCTGCCTGCGCCCGGTAGCCCCAGGCCTCCCGCTCCGCGTTGTTGCGGACAGTCAGAGCATCCAGTTCACCCAGCATCGCCGTATCCGCTACCAGGTCGGACGGTGTGCCACTGCTCACGTCCACCAGGTTGGCCCCAAGCCGGGCCTTCTGGGTACCGATCATCCGACGCACCTGCATTCGCTTGCGCTGCTCCTCTTCACGTCCCCTGGCCAAGGCGTCCTGCGCCTGACGCTCGGCGACCTGAGCGGAATAAGCGGCTGCCTTGGATTGCGCCTGGGCTGTTTGATAAGCAGTGACACCACTCAATAGCCCTGCCGAGGTGGACAGAGTGGTAGCAAGGGAGAATTCACCCCCGACACCAAACAACCCGGGCAAGGCTGTCCCTGATGCCGTTGTGGTTCCAAGAAGAATCTCCGGTGTACACATCAGTGAATCCTCAACTCGAAATGACGAAACGGCTCTCCCTGGGGACCATAGGGTACGGGTTCATGCAAGTCAAAACCCATCCACTCCAGCCACCGCTTGCTGACCTCGTTCCGGTCATGCACATAGTTCTCGACATATCGGTATCCCTCCACCAGGGCAGAGAGCTGCCGGAACATCTCGTACCGTACCCGTTTGCTCATCCCCAGCTCGGCCAGCGCATCGGTTCCCAGCATCCATACCACCCCCCGATACTCGAGAAGGGATGAACGGACCACCCCGAAAATCAGGGCCGGGTCTTCGTCGATGAAGACGGTGTAGGCCTTCTCCGACATCTGCCAGCTGTTCCACAATGCCTCATAGGGATCTGGCCTGCCGGCGGCTGCGATCTCGTTCAGGTCGGCCTGTCGCATGAACTGCGCCACAAACGGGATGTGCTCGGGTGCCGTCTCCACGATATACCAGCGCTGATCATCCAATGGACACCTCCGGGGAGATCGCAAGAATGGTGACTGGCAGTGGGTCGGTCTGTCGAAAATAGATCTGCCCGTTCTCCGTCCATCCCGGCGGAAACACGAATTTCTTCTCGTAAGTCCGCAGCTGGATGCTGTCATACCCGTCAGCATCATACCGGGGCTTGATCTCGACCAAGTTGCTGGCATCCTGACCGATCCATCCGCCCCGGGAATCGAGGAACGACAACACCACAGTGTTAACGCTCTTGTAATCGCCTCGCACGGCCGCCTCGTTGAGATCGATGGGGAGCGTCTGCAAGTCACAATTGTACCCCCGGCCGATCGATACCTTCGAGGCGGCATAGGGCAGAGTGACACATCCGTTTGTGACGGTCAGATTGTTCACCACGTTGCCATCGGCCAATGCGGTAACCGTCTCTCCCTCGAGGTGCCGCAGCCCACAGATCCGGGTGGTGGCTGTGCCATCATAGGCCGCCGCGAGGTCCAGGCAGCGGGCATCCTCGGCGACCTGCCAGTTGATCTCATGCAACCGGAGGAGATACTGCTCGATCGAGCCGTTCACTGTAGTCTCCACTCCGACATAGAGCACATCCTGCTGTCCCTCGGAGATCACGGCCATCGACTTGATCGTGGTGTTGGGGATTTCCCACTCGTACCAAGCGGTAACCTGATGCTCCCGATGATAGGTGCAGACCATCATGTGCCCGTCGTTCCTCAGTGCAAGGACCTGACTGTACGGCTCCTGGGCATAGGTCATCTCGGTAATCGTATACCCCTCGAACAGGTGCTGCGCGAGGATGGACAGGTCGGATCCGGTATAGGAATCGGTCTCGAAGGTATAAGCGATGTCCCGGATCCGGCTACCCC
>RFGN01000014.1 GCA_003696645.1 Gammaproteobacteria bacterium
GACTGTGCTACCCATCCGAGGACTGCCAGAGCAATGTAGAGGATGATGAGAATATTCAGGACTGAGAATGAACGATCGACGAGAAGCATGTTGATAGCCCGTTCTACAAGCAGAGGCTGGATGGTCACCGCAGCAGTGTAGAAGAGCGTCAGGATAGCCACGATAATCACAGAACGGGCGTGATTTGAGAGATAATACCAGAGTACCTTGAGGAGGACAGAGGTCTTTCGTGTTCTCGTCTTATCGGAGAACATCGCGGCGTGTCTACCCATGGATCACACCTCCTTTTGCGAGAAGACGCTCTGATTCAGGCAGTAATTCGAAGATCCTCTGGTACTCAGGACTGCGTTGAAGGAGCTCTTCATGCCTCCCAAGTCCGATGACCTCACCCTTCCTGAGCAGGATGATGAGATCCGCCTGTATCAGGGTATTCAGCCTCTGGGTGACGGTGATCGTCAGACGATTTGCACTCAGGTTCTCCAGTGCACGTCTCAGAAGCTCCTCTGTTCTGCTGTCAAGGGCAGAGGCACTGTCGTCAAGCAGCAGGATATCGGGATCCGCAAGAATCGCCCGTGCGATGGCCAGACGCTGTCTCTGACCACCCGAGAGATTGACTCCTCGCTCTCCGATGACGGTGTCCAGACCATTTGGGAGCTCGGAGATGAAGTCCATAGCCTGTGCAGCCTCCGCTGCCTCCAGAATCTCCTCATCCGTTGCATCAGGACGGGCAAAGGCAATGTTATCCCTGATCTTCCCGGAGAAAAGGAAGATCTCCTGCTCCACCCTACTCACATGCTTCCTGATCTCAGAAGGAGGAAGATCCCTGAAATCCACACCCGAGATGGTAATCCTCCCCTTCTGCGGCAGGTATAACTGTAATAAGAGCTTCAGAAGCGTGGATTTCCCGCTTCCGGGGCCACCGATAACAGCGACTTTACTCCCAGGTGCAATGCTCAGATCAATGCCCTTCAGAGCCCACTTCTCATCCTGCGTGTAGGAGAACCAGACGTCCTCAAAACGGAGCTCACCCTTCCAGTCAACCTGTGGAACTTCCTCGATCACTGGATCCGGCTGTGGATCTACCCAGTTCATCTTCTCCCAGATACGATTGGAATTCGTGAGTGCAGCATTCAGCAAGAGGAACATCTGCGGCATCATCATCGAAGAGAGCTGCAAGGTGAGAAGAAGCCCGAGAACCTGAATGACCGTCCCCGCAGTGTAGAGACCCTGAGTGACGTCATAGAGAGTCCAACCGAAGAGTGAGGTCGTCAGCAGAATAATAGCGAGATTCGGCAGATAGAATGCAGCCATCTGCCCCTCTTTCTTCCCCAGAGCTGCGTACTTCTCACTCGTCTTGCGGAATCTCATGATCTCCCTGATTCCAGAACGCAGAGATCTCACAATCTCGATTCCTCTGAAAATCTCCTGCGACTCCTCAGTGAGCTGCCCCACTGTATTCGCCAGTTGAATGCGGACAGGAATAATCCTCTTTGCCTGATAAATGGCGAGAATGTAGTAGATGACAAAGCCAACGAGAGTGACTGCTGCCTTATTCACGTCGGTAAGCGTGAGAATAGAGGAGGTAATAAAAATCACAGAGAAGATGTTGTTCAGAATCTGCCTGGACGCAGGCATCACTCCCTGTCGCATCTGTGAGATCTCCGTCATTCCCATGGACAGAAGTTTAGATGAATTGTTCTCGTCGTGAAAAGTCAGACTGTGGGACTGTATTCTGTCGAAGTACTCCTGCCTGATGTCCCGCTCGAAGCTGAAGCCGAGGGTGACGTAGGTGTACAGACCGAGGAAGGAGATGACGTAGAAGAGCACCCCAGACAACACGATTCCACCGACGTAGAGATAGATCGTGGCAGACATGCCTCCTGAATACAGCTCATCCAGTGCTGCACCCACAAGTATAGCTGGAATCAGCGAGAAGACTGAGGAGAGCACCATGAGCAGAAGCGAGAGGATCAGCTTCGGAGGTTGTCTGCGGAAAAATGACAGGAAGAGGGTCGTCCCATTCCTGTAGTACCGGGTTGAAGTTGTTGCCACATAGGTACTTCGTCATCCAATGATTTAAGCGTCTTTGTATAGGAAAATCCAAATTTTCAGAAAAATATTATGAAGTAACCAGAAAGTCAAAAGAATATTGTTTCTTCTAACGTAAAGCA
>RFGN01000671.1 GCA_003696645.1 Gammaproteobacteria bacterium
ATATTGTTCCTCTTTTATTGACACCAGGGTGGGTTATCAGAGGAATGGTTCATTTCGTCAACCTATTTCCTGACAAGCTGATATCCCGTTCCCGAAATATGATGTCACTTTCTGCATTGACAAAATACGCACGCACCAGGCATGACTAAAGAGGTGCAGGGAAGCATGGCTACAGAACCTGGAATGCATATAATCGGAGTGCATACTGACACATTTCGTCTTGAAGATGTGCAGAATCTCGTCTTGGACAGAACTGAAAAGAATATCGTGGGTTCCTATATTTGTGTCGCAAATATTCATACCCTGGTGACAGCACGGCTCAATCCGGACTTTTCCAAAGTGGTGAACAAGTCCTGGCGAGTGGTAAGTGATGGTATGCCGCTGGTCTGGTTGCTGAAAAGAAAGTTTCCCTGGGCCGAGCGGGTAGCCGGCCCTGATCTGACAGAAAGGCTGTGTCACGAAATGGCGGACCAGGGGATGCCGGTGTTTTTTTATGGCGGACGGGCCAGAGAATTGCCAAGGCTGAAAAAAAGACTTCTGGCAGTTTACCCATCTCTGAAACTTTCTTGTGAGGCCCCACCTGAATTACCAGAGCGACCCGGTTTTGATCAGTGCATTGTGGACAAGATCAAAAAAAGCGGGGCCAGGGTGGTTTTCGTTGGTCTGGGCTGCCCCAAGCAGGAGTACTGGATGCATGTACATGCGCCGCATATTCCCGCTGTACTTATTGGCGTCGGAGCAGCATTTGATTTTATTGCGGGAACCAAAGGGCGGGCACCGAAGTGGATGCAGAAAATGGGCCTGGAATGGCTGTATCGCCTGGCAAGCGAACCTCGCCGTTTATGGAAACGATATCTGGTCACCAACTCCCTGTTCGTGTATTTTCTTCTTGTGGACAAGATTAGATCTATAATTTCAGGAAAGCAGAAAGATGGCAGGTAGACTCCAGACCGGATCATCCCGCCATGCTCATGGTGTGCTGTTTTTTCTGAAGGTAATGGATACCCTTGCTCCATCGTATCTTCTGTTTGCCCTCGTCAGCCTGACTTCCGTTAAGTGGAGCCGTGAATATATGCTCACTGGAATTCTGGGTTCACTCATGTTGCATATTGCACTGCGTTTTGTAGATGCCTACCGTTCATGGCAGGGGGCCAGCGTGCACTCAGAAACCTTTTCACTCATTCGAGCCTGGTTTCTGGTGGTGATTGGCCTTCTGTTTCTGGGGTGGGCACTTCAGGAAACAGAATTCTATTCCAGGCTGGTGATGGGGTGCTGGATTATCGGGGTTCCGCTTCTGCTTGGTTTTCAGCATTTATTGGCCAACATGATATTGAGGCTGATTACAAGGAAAGAAGACTATGCAAGACGCGCTGTGATTGTAGGTGCTGGGGTATTGGGTAATGAACTGGCGAAGAATATTGACAAGGCCGGCCCTGCCCTGGGAATCCACGTCGTGGGATTTCTTGATGATTCACCGGAAAAATGTCAGGACAGTGCAGGCAAACCGGTTCTTGGACGGCCCGATGACCTGGAAAGATTTATTGCAGAGCAGGGGATCGATATGGTATTTCTGGCGCTGCCCATGCATGCTGCCAATCGTATAAAGGAGGTTTTCGAGGCCTGCCAGC
>RFGN01000672.1 GCA_003696645.1 Gammaproteobacteria bacterium
CTTCTGTTTTGGATCCATCCAAGTATTGGAGAACAACATTTCTACATCATCGCTATGCTCGCGTAACCACAAATCCGCCCCATGTTCCCATGCAAAATGATCGTCCCATGAATGAAACTCCAGTATATCATCAATCATTCGCTCAAGAACGTCGTAGAGATCGGAAATGAACATCTGATTGAACTTGATACCGGATTCTTCAAGCTCATCTTTTACCGCATCGACAATCCCCTCTATCTGTGGCTCTTCGGGGTTATCACGCGCTTCCCTTTCTATAGCTTTCTGGATCGCATAGATGATGTTATCCTCATCCGCTTTCAGCGCCAAAGCATCAGCAACGATTTCGACAATTGCAATCTGGTCATCTGGATAGATTTCCCTGACGATACTATACGCTTCTCGTGGAGTCGTAGCACCATATACACCCCCGATAGTAGTCATCTCGTCGGTGTAATTACCGCCACCATGCCGAGGGATCAGGCCGTGTTTTAGAATGGATGGAACGTTCTTGGCTGGGGTGGCGTGATAAAGCACCACGGGATTTCTGCCTTCAGCCATGTAGCTACTCGCCATCACGCTCCCTCCTTATGCCCTGGCCCCAATCGCAAACCACATGATTGTAACGTCACCCGTATAGGTTCCTGGCTTGCGGCGGACTGATACCCCGGTTTTGGTTGCGGTGCTCATATCCACGGTAACATCATTGGAGCCGCTGGCACTTGCATCGTCAACGCTTAGCTGAATGACGTATGGAGCCTTCCCGAACGGTTTGTAGAATGAATGCGTTTCCAGACCATCCATGCTTGACACCCACTTACCCCATTGCAGCATGGTATCGCCGATGATCGTGTAACCGGATTCCCCATCGACTCCCTTTTCTCCGAGCCCGATCATCTCAATCAGACCGGGAGCAACATACCGAGCAGTAAACAAGGTATTTGGCGGCAGCACATTGTCAGTATCAGTCCCTAGCCGATTATCACGAGGGTCGATACCAATGATCAGGTTCTGCGACGATCCATTGTAAATCTCAATTACCGATCCCAGCGATGGAGCATCCCCGGTATAGGGGAGGGTGATGGTATGCTCCCCGGTCGATGATGTAACAACCACATGTCGATGCCAAGCATTTAGCACATGATCTGCCGTCAAATCAATGGCGACATCGCCAATTTCCAGCTTGTTGTTGATAGCGGTTGTCTTGGGAAGCTCTGTTACAACCAAGGTTGCATTCTTGATGTCTGTTGCGGAGCCCCCATCAAAGGCTGCTGACACGTCAATCACCGAACTTGGTTCAATGATTGTTGATGTCATGGGCAGGCTGGAACCGCTACCAGCATTGTTCGTGGCAATAGCCATTGCAGGAGGCCCAAAGTGCGTCCCATTGGTGATATCGTAGAACCGATATGAGCAATATCCCCCAGCAACACCATC
>RFGN01000103.1 GCA_003696645.1 Gammaproteobacteria bacterium
CGAGCAGGCCTCGGCCCGTTCGATATCGGTGCATCTCCCCGAACCCGGTTACTGCACCGACAATGCGGCGATGATCGCCTATGCCGGAAGCCTGATGCTGGGCCGTCCCATCCAGGAAGGCTGGGATGCGCGCCCCCGCTGGAGCCTCGATTTAGCTGAGGTTTCGTCGGGAGAATATCCAGCAGGCAATTGAAATCAGCAGGGCTGTTTCAACGAGACCATAAAGCCAGAGATGGGCAAATCTGTCCCATGCATAAAAGGCGATATAGCCCGCATCATTACGAAGGTTTACAGCTTCAAGATTGGGTAGCAGGTAATACATGACTTGACTCAGGGTCTTGAGTATTGGGCTGGCGGACTGCTGGCCTAGATCGTGGATGACGCTGGTAAAGCGGCCGGCAATGTCGACGGCAACCGTCAGCAGCACCGATAGAAACAGTGACGAGGTCTGTGCAAAGACCAGGGCCAGGGCAATCACTATCCAGACCTCGAGAACGGTTGCCAGACATGCCTGAAATGAGGAAACCCAGTGGATTTGCCCAAAGGGAAGGATCATCAGGGCCAGCAAAAAATACATTGCTAGGATCAGAGCGCTGAGAATGGTTGCGATACCGAGAAACTTGCCCAGCAAATAAAGCGCCCGGTTATCGATTCTCATTAGCAGGATGTAGAGGTTCCGGTTGGTTCGATCCTGCTGCAGGCTTTGGATGACGAACAGGATGGCTGTGAGGTTGGCAATGATCGAGATCATGCCTAGCCCCAGATCCTGAATCATCAGTTCGGTCCGGCCCATGGTCACGGAAGCCAGGGCTGTGGCGACCAGCAGCATGATGATGACAAAGGCCAGGATGCCATACAGAACCTTGTTGCGCAGCATCTCGATGAAACTCAGTCTGGCGATCATATGGATGCTGTGAATCATGCTTTGCCTTCCTTGATCAAGCGGACAAATGCAGTTTCCAGATCCAGTTTGTGCTTGCTAACATTGAGAAGCAATCTGTTGGGATCCTGCAATATCTCTTTTAGAACCTCGTTGCGTCTGGAGAGGCTCTCGACGGTCACTCGCCATGAATCGCGGGTGATCGGTTGCGCGCTGATACCAGGAAGGGCAGGGCCGGAAACCTCGATGTCCCAGGCGTCCGTTGCCTGGGTCAGTTCACAGATATCACCTTGATGCAGTACCTTGCCCCGGTTGAGGATGATGACATTCTCACACAGGGATTCAGCGTCGGACAGGATATGCGAGGAGAAGAGCAGAGATGTGCCCTCATGTACCACGTCCCTGAGCACTTCCTTGACCGTTTCACGCCCAAGAGGATCCAGGCCCGACATTGGTTCGTCGAGCAGCAGGAAGCGGGGGCGATGCATCAAAGCCTGTGCCAGTCCAATTCGCTGAACCTGACCTTTGGAACACTGGCTGAGGCGCTGGTCGAGCACATGGCCGAAATCAAGACGCTCGGCCCAATGGATAATGCTTGATCTGCGATCGGCAGCTGGCATACCTGAGAGTGATCCAAGTGCTTCAAGAAGCTCTCGGGCAGACAGGTGCCGATAGAAATACGGCTGTTCGGGCATGAACCCGACCTGCGAGCTGGGAAGCTTTGACGTTATTTCCTGGCCAGCAAAGCGTATCTCACCCGAATCAGGCCTGCACAGGCCGCAGAGGATGCGAAAGGTGCTGGTCTTGCCAGCTCCGTTGGGGCCGAGGTAGGCGGTTGCCTTGCCTTGCTCGACCTCAAACGAGATGTCGCCGAGGATTTTTTTCTTGGTCTGCAGAACGTGGCCCGTTGACACCCGTAGCGTAAGCTTCTGAACTTCAAGGATGATTCGCAACTGAGCCTCCCTGCCCGGGGGTTGCCATGTGTGGCGGTCTATAAATGACGAATCTTTTTCTTGTCTTGCTGCTGACTAGCGTGCCGTCAACCATCATCAGCTGCCCCCCATCCGGCAGCTTTGAGGGCAAGGAAAGGCCCGACTTGCGTAGGTCAGCCATGCTTGAGGGGTGAATATCTAGCCTTTGCAACAATGCCTCAAGCTTACGAATGGCTATTTCGGTCCGGATCTGTTCAATCTGGCTTTCCAGTGCTTTTCGGATGGCCTTGTCCTGCTTCCGCCTTGCGAGGTCAACAAGGAATGAAAGAGCGGTATCGAGCTGAGAGGTGCCTGAGTGAATTCGTGCAGCAATGTGTGCAACTATGACCGGGGCCCCGGGCAAGCTGGCTGCTTTTTTTAGCAATCTCTGAGCTGCTTCAAGGTTCTTGTCAAACCAGTACGCATTAAAACCCTGATAGTAGGGCCACCTCCAGTCAAGAGGCATGGCTAGCATGGCCCGATCCAGCAGATGCGCCGAATATTTGGTGGAGCTGGTATGCCACGGCAGTACGACAGCAGCCATGTAATAGGCATGTTCCGCCTTGGGGTTGAGCGACGTAACCGTATCCAGCAATTGGGCAAGGAAATGAAAATCAGCCTTGTCGAGGTGTTCTCCAAAATAAGCGATGGTCTTGATCCAGTAAAGCTGCGAAAGCAGGTTCCTGTAGCCAAGAGAAAGATCATTGATAAGGACGGAACTGATCCGATAGCTCGGAGTATTCGAATTTTTCTCCGGCTGAAGCGGAGGGTTGAGGGCAACGCTTCCCATTGCCAACACCAGAAAGATGGACGGGATGGCGCCGATGGACTTCGAAGAGCTGGGGCTCATGGTTCGATAGGCTCCCCATTTTCATGTCCCCTCGTCAAATGGTGGTTCAGGCGTCCCGATGCTTCGGAAGCGGGATAGGCAGCAAGAAACAATCGGATCCATTTTTGTTCCGAGATCCAGTCCTGCTTGAGGTGGGAAACGACCATGTTGACTCTGAGCGAGCCATCGTACTGGTAAAGTCCCCAGAATCTTCGAGCCAGTGCTTCACTTCTGATCCAGATATGGGAAGGGGCACGTTGATTCCAAAGGCGAACGAAATACCAGTACAAGGCCGGCCTCGCTGTGATGGGATTCTCAATGCCGCGGGCAAATGTTTTGATAAAGGCATCAGACCTCAAGGGCTTGGAAGCATTAAGCTCCAGGTTGTATT
This sequence comes from Gammaproteobacteria bacterium, assembly GCA_003696645.1. Classification (GTDB taxonomy): domain Bacteria; phylum Pseudomonadota; class Gammaproteobacteria; order J025; family J025; genus J025. The sequence continues at coordinate 3,072 of RFGN01000103.1, forward strand.
GAATCTGGGTAGCTCTCACCCCAAGGACGATGATAACAGAAGCGAAAATAATTCCTGTGAACTGGACAATTCGATAGGATCTTTCAGTGAGTTCGTTGGCTCGAAGGGCTCCCATGGCAAGAGTTGCCCAGGTCAGAAAATAGACCTGTCCATAGCTGACGTTCAGCAAGCCGCTGGCTGCGGTGAAGAGGAGGATGACCGAGGGCAGTACATAGCCGGAATCCCGTTGGATCACATGCCTGATTGCCCGGATAAAGAACGGTCCAAGTATGGACAGCCAGATGCATAGACCAAGGACTCCCTGTTCGGTCAACAGGTGAAGCAACCAGTTGTGTGCCCAGAGGTTTCCGCCGCGTACTGAATCGGTATAGGCCGTCAGGGCAGGCCATTGAGCCAGGGCCAGAGCCTGGCCTTCAAGAAAATGCGAAATGATCTGGCCGGGGCCGATTCCCAGCGCTGGATGTTGCAGCCACAATTCCACACAGCTGGCCCAGATCAAGAGGCGAGGATCAGCGCCACCGGATTGGCTGAATGCCTGAAGGCGCTCAAGGGTGCTGGGGGGCACCACCTCGCCCAGCTGGCTCAAATAGAAGGACAGCAGACCTGCCATGGCCAGACATGCAGCAATGCCCAAAAGGAATCGCCAGCGTCTGGAAGATACCCAGATACAGATCAAGACCAGAAGGGCGAGCAGAGCAAGGGATGTACGTCCCCCGGAAGCCAGAACGATGGCTGCCGGGAAGATCGATGCCAGTAGCCAGATAGTGGCTTCTCCCAGAGCGAATCTTGTCCACGCAGCTGCGATGCCCATCAGTAAAAGCAGACCGAGCAGATTTCGCTGATTGAAAGGTCCGCCGTAGGGTTGCCCATAACCAGGCGGTTGAAAGATTTGAATGGGGCCGGGCAATTGGATCAGTGAGAGAGAGTAATTCTGCAGCAGGGCATGAATCGAGGCCAGATTGGCGAGCAGAATCAGAAGGACGAACAGCCATGCTTCATGGAAGAGTTTTGTAGCCCACGACTGCGCGGAGATATAAAGAAACCAGAGGCCCATAACGAGCAGAATCCAGAAAATGGCCTGCCACAGGCTGGTCAAGTCGGACACCCAGAAATGCAGAGCTGCTGGAAGGATGGCCGCAAATAGAGCAAGGCACTGTTTGAATGTAATGTGTACGATCCGGCAGCTTGCCGCCATGAGGATGGTCAACCCAAGGACGATGGTATTGGTGATTGCAAAAGCATGAAACAGCTGCACCGAAAAGAACGGCGAAAGAGCAAGGGCGGTCAGGGCAATGACGAGAGGATTGGGGAGGCTTATTGAATGACTCCGCCAATTTTTGACGAATAACTGATGGGAGCGGTTGCGCCGGGATGCTGTCCCGTGATCGTAATGCTTCCATCGGATCCTATTGTGCCTTGGAGGGTTACATTCTCACTGATGAGAATGGACTCGCCGCCTGAAAGCGTGATTTTCGTAGGGCCGGTGGCAGGACCAAAAGCTTCGTACGAGAGGTAGGTTGCGAAATGAGCTTCTTCCACGGTGCCGGCATTGCGAACATCGCTGACCACCATGTCTTCGAGGCCATGTTGCCGAAATTTGAAATAGTTGGGCAAGGATATGGCAGCGAGTATCCCGATAATGGCCACTACGATCATCAGCTCGATCAGCGTGAAGCCATGGGAGGAGCCTGAATTCTGCAGCGGCTGACTGAACCTCATGCTATCCTCCTCAAATCAGGGGTTAAACCGTGCATTGAAAGAGAACCGGCGGGAATCATCCCGCCGGTTTCCATTCATTTAGCAGCCAAGAGAATAGTTTCCCTCAGTTTTGGTAGTATCCGAGATGGTTCCGGTGTTGGCACCCGTATACGTCTTGTTGCCCAGTTTATGTTCGGTTTGGGCGGTGTATGCAGTTGAGCTCGCACTGCTCACCTTAGCACAGACCTTGTCGCCCAGCTTGGCACCCGGTAGGGAGGTCAGGCTGGACTGGGGGCCAGCGATAGCAGTCAGCGATACGTAGGTGCCGTTGTCTGTATATGCGGCCTCTTCCGCGGTCATGATATTGCGCAGATCCGATTCTGCCGAGCTGTTGAATGCCTTGACTCGGTAGCTTGCGAACTGCGGGATCGCGATCGCGGCCAGGATGCCGATGATGGCCACGACGATCATCAGCTCGATGAGCGTGAAGCCCTTCTCGGCCTTTTTCTTGTTGAGATAGTTCATCATGATGTTGTTTCTCCTTTTGTTTTCGCTTTTTGGCCATCCGTGGCCAGGTCAGCACGAAGCTTACGCAAGCCCGA
>RFGN01000104.1 GCA_003696645.1 Gammaproteobacteria bacterium
CTGGTCCGGTGCATACCACACTGCCTGTCCTTCTCGCAGATGACGAATGGCGGTCCTCAAGGAACGGCGTTGAATGGCTGCCTGAAAATTTCGGGTTCTTGCGCGACGCATGACAGATTCAAACAATGGATTCTTATGCTCACGATAGATGACGCAGAAATCCTGTTCCCGGGAAAGCAGGTAACCACCGATATCCAGTGTGGTGAAATGGGCACCCAGCATCAGAACCCCCTGCCCCTGCGACAAGGGTTCTCGCAGGTGTTCCAGTCCCTCGATTTTTACCTTTGCCGGGAAATGCCTTTTGGGCCACCAGGCCATGCCGGTTTCAAACAAGGTCATGCCAAGCGAGCGAAAATGGGCCTTCAGCCACTTTTGTCGAAGCGCAGGGTCGGTATCCGGAAAGCACAGGCGCAGGTTGACTTCGGCAATATGTCGCCTTTTGTGATGAAAACGATAAATCAGGTCGCCAATCCTGCTACCCAGCCTCATCTGCAAACGAAAGGGAAGCCGGGTCAGCAGCCAGAGGAGGCCCAGAGCGCTTGCCTTTGGAAGGTTGCGCAGAACCAGGTTGAAAGTATTCTGCATGATGAGGTGAAAAAAGTGGCTTTATCCCGACTGACAGTCCAGTTATGATGTGCACCATTATAGCCAACATGCAAGATGGTCTGAAAGATTCGAGAGAGAGTAACACGAGTGAATGAGGGATTGAAAAAATGGATGCCTGTCGGGATACTGCTCCTGTGGCTGGGCGCAATACTGGGACTGAAGGTAATTTCTTCTACAGCCTATGGTGTCGATGAGGCCGCAGCTCGAAGCCTGTTATTGGATTGGTCGGTGATTGATCGTTTGGCCAACCCGATCGCATATAATGGGATACCAGATTTTCGCATCCTGATGTTTGCCCCCGTGGCAGTGTACTGGACCGGCAGCATTCTGGCGGCCAAGGTATGGATGCTGATATTGGCCTTTGCAGCTGTTTTTCTGTTCTATCGCTGGAGCCGTTCGCTTTTGGGTGATGAAACCGCCCTGTTTGCCAGTGGTTTGCTGTTGTTCAGTCCAATATTGCTGGTTCAGGCTGAAACCTTGTCGGCCGGGCCATTATTGTTGCTGCTGTTTGCTGCGGGGGCCTGGTTGAACCGAAAATATCTGGCCTCGAAAAAGGTTCTCGGAGGGTGGTATTTCCTTCATTTGATCGTTGTTGCGGTGATGGTCAGCCTGCATCCGGCAGGGCTTGCCTATCCAGTGGTGTTGCTGGCCTTCTGGTGGAGACAGCGGCAGCAGGAACCGCGACGCAGCAAGGACATGCTGATCGGCACGGTGCTGGCCTGTATCTTTGTTCTGCTGATGTGGGCAGGCTGGACCAGCCTGGATTGGTTTGTCAATCCGTTTGCCGGCCTTGCAAGAGGCCTTTCGAGCGGGTTCTCACCGGAACCCGAAGGGCATTGGTGGCTCGCTGGATTGTTGTTTCTGGTCTGGTTGGTTCTGATATTCGCCTATCATGAAATTTACCGCGGGGATTTGCTGGCGGGTACATTGGCATTATCGACGATCCTGGGTGCCGTGGCTGCCGACAATTCCTGGTCCCTGCTTGTCTATGTATTTGTACTGTATTTTGGGCTTCATGGCCTGATTCGCATGCATGACCGCATTGATACGCCGGGTTGGTTGAGCAAACGGGGTGGGGTCATGTTGCTATTGTTCATCGTGGCAAATATCAACCTGCTGGGTTGCAAGTTACATAGGCAGGTTGTGGCAGATGAACTGCTTGACAGTCGAAGCGCCCTGCTCAGACTGGTCGGTTTCGAACTGGAGGACCAGGAAAAGGAGCAGGCCAGGGTCAAAACTGCAGATCAGGACCGTGAAGAACTGAAAATTGCCAGTGCATGGCCCGGTCAAACCATGCTGGTGCTGAAACGCCCGGTATTTCCCCTGCCTCCTGCCTCGTTCAACGAAAAACAGCTCCGTGAGTATATCCTGAATATGGACATGGTTATTTTTTCCCCTGATTCGGGCCGATATCCGCACCTGGTCAAACAGCTTTCAACCATGGCAACCGAGACCCATACCCTTTTTCGGGAAAAAGGCGGGGTGGTCATCGGCGTGAAACACCAAAAATAGGGTATACTTGCCGGCTTGAAGGTTCGGCATGCACAGGAACAACGCAAATTTTTCTCCTTTTCATCGATGGTTCTGGTTGTCCATGGTGGTTCTGTGGAGTACCGGTGGTGCTTGCGCCGGGGAGGACCTCTGGCAACAGGGCATGGCGGCCTATCAGGCCAAGGATTATAGCCGTGCAGTCGCCTTGTGGACCCCTCTTGCAGAGTCTGGCAGCGCTCGTGCCCAGACCTTGCTGGGTGGCCTGTATTCACTGGGCCTGGGAGTCAAGAAGGATCCTGAGAAGGCACTGAAATACTATCTGGCTGCTGCCGAACAGGGCGTGGCCGTTGCCCAGTACAGCATTGCCCAGATGTATGCGAGTGGCGAGGGGGTGGAACAGAGTTGGGATCAGGCCATTGGCTGGTTCAAGCTGGCGGCGGCCCAGGGGGATGTCAAGGCCCAATATAGTCTGGGGCGGATCTATGCCTCCGACCTGGCCGGCAGAAAGAATTACAGGGAAGCAGTGGACTGGTTTCAACGGGCCGCCTCTCAGGGAGATGCTGCATCGCAGTTTAATCTGGGCCTTTTGACACTGAAGGGCTGGGGCGTTGATGAGGATGCGGTGCAGGCCCTGCATTATTTCAGGGTGTCAGCAGAGAATGGATATCCCGACGCCATGAAAATCATGCGAGATGCCTATGCGAAGGGATGGTTTGGACTCCCCCGGGATGCCCAGAAATCTACATATTGGCAGGCACAACTGGATCGCATATCCGAAAAAAATAACACGAAAAATAAATAACACGGACATTTTCTCAAAGAGGAACCTGTACGAATGAGTGACAAAAAATATATCAAAGTTTTCCCTGCTGCGGATGATCTGGCCGATGCCGTGGCGAATCGTTGTCTGGAGATTGCCAAACAGTCGCTGGATTATCATGATCGATTTGATATGGCCATCAATCTTGGTGAAGACACCCGCGGTGTCCTGAAGGCTCTCACACGGCCTTCCATTCGGGATCAATTTCCATGGGACAAGACCCATGTCTTTTTCTGTGATGAGTTGATGACTGCAGAGGGAGCCGATCATCATTACGAAGCCGTCAGATCCCTTCTGCTGGACCATGTTCCGGTTCCGAAGGAACAGGTCTACCCGATTCCACTGTCAGAATCAGGCAGTCCCGAAGAGGCCGCTTCGGCCTATGCCGAGACCATGGCAGGACACCTGATGACCACCGGTGACGGTGGCGTGCATTTCGATCTGTCCCTGGTAGAGGTGGCTGCCTGTGGAGGGGTCGGCAAGATCTTTCATGATTCCGAGATCGCCAGAGAATGGGAGGCCCTGGTCTTGCCAGTGCCAGGAGAAGAAGCAACCCATCTGAGTGTGACATTGCCCGTGATAGAAGCTTCACGCTTCATTATTCTGGTTGCGGCAGGTAGTGGCAAGGCAGGTATCATGAAAAAGGTCCTCACCGAACCGGCCGGTGCCGATGCCGTTCCAGCCCAGAACATTCAGCATATCGGAGTGAAAGAATGGTTTCTTGATGAAGCCGCTGCATCAGCCCTGACAACCTGAAG
>RFGN01000673.1 GCA_003696645.1 Gammaproteobacteria bacterium
AGAGGCAGGCAATCTCGATCAGGTCATGCTGGTCACAACGGATCATGGGATGTTGGCTTCATGAACGGTTGGATGGCAGTTTGCCAGTATTGCAGCTTGTCTGCCAGATTCAGACTGGCATGAGCCGGGCTGGTAGAGGGGAGGCGCGTGACCGGCAGCTTTGCAAAAGGAGGGTCAAGGGTGGGACGCACCCATTTGGTGTAGAGTGAGTAGGCCCGTTGTCCATTGCAGAATACGGCCTGAACCTGTGGCGCGAGGCGGAAAAGCCGGTCAAAATCATTCGGCACAATGCTGTCCTCGACAATATGCTGATCGAGGCTGCCAGGGCGTTGGCATTGCTTGATCACGTCCCACAGGGCAATGCCGTGGCCTTTCAGCTTTTCGAGGCGTTCTGGATACGAGAGATCTGTTTCCCAGCCAAACAGTTGTGCCATGATGGTCCAGAAGGCATTGCGGGGATGGGCATAATATTCTGCAGCCTGAAGGGAGGCCTGGCCGGGCATGGAGCCGAGGATGAGGAGTCGGGCACGGTGATCAACAACCGGGGCAAACCCCTTGTCAAGAGGAAGTCTTTCGAGTCTTGCTGGCATCAATCGGACATCAGGCCCGGCAACCAGGTGGTGATACCGGGAAAGGCAATGATCAGCGCGAGAACACCAAGTTGCAGCAGGATAAAGGGGAGGATGCCCCGATAGATCTGCTGGATGCGGATTTCAGGGGGGGCAACCGCCTTGAGATAGAATAGCGAAAATCCGAAAGGCGGCGTGAGAAAGGAGGTCTGCAGGTTCATGGCAATCAGGACCGCAAACCAGAGCAGGTCGATCCCCATGGATTGTGCGATCGGCGCCAGGATGGGGACGACGATGAAGGTGATCTCAAGAAAGTCCAGAAAAAAACCGAGCACGAAGATGAGCAGCATGGCGAGGATCAGGAAGCCCCATTCGCCGCCCGGCAGGCCGTGAAACAGGTCGGCGACTAGATGGTCGCCTCCGAGGCCGCGAAATACCAGCCCAAAGGCGGTCGCTCCGATCAGGATCATGAAGACCATGCTGGTAAGGCGGGTGGTTTCCTCCGCTGCCAGACGAATCTTCTTGAGGGTCAGACGTTTTTTGAGGGTGGCGAGCAGCGCGGCGCCCAGCGCCCCGACCGCAGCGGATTCGGTGGGAGAGGCGATACCGAAGAAGATGGAGCCCAGTACGGCCATGATCAGGATCAGTGGTGGAAACAGGCTGCTGGCCATCTTTCTGAAGAGATAGGTGTCAGAGTCCGCAGGAACAGGGGGCGCTGATTCAGGGTTCCTGAGGGCATAGATCAGGATGAATACAATAAAGGCAACGACCAATAACAGTCCCGGAACAAAGGCCCCGGCAAACAGCTGGCCGACCGGGACACCAATCACATCGCCAAGCAGTACCAGAATGATACTGGGCGGGATGATCTGACCCAAGGTGCCTGAGGCGGCTATGGTGCCACAGGCCAGACGTGGATCATAGTGGTGTCGTAACATGACCGGCAGGGCAATAATTCCCATGGTGACTACGGTGGCACCGACCACGCCCGTGGTGGCAGCCAGCAAAGCCCCGACGACGACCACCGAGATGGCC
>RFGN01000674.1 GCA_003696645.1 Gammaproteobacteria bacterium
TCCCCTGCGGCGCATAGCACCAGTCATATTCCTGCGTCAGCCATCTCTCTCGTCCTCCATGTTGGGCCTCCCAGTCCAGGTGGGAACGATATATCTGCTCCTTGGTGTGACGGCCGGTATAGTTATAAAAAAACAGCAGATTGCTGTGGGCCTCGTTGAAATCCGGCTTCAGAAGAATGGCCTTGCGATAGGCTGTTTCAGCCTGATCCATGTTGCCCTGCTCGCGATAGACATTACCCAGGTTGGCGTAGCTGTCAGCATTGTCAGGATCCAATGCAATGGCCCGTTTATATACGGATATGGCCTGATCCATTTGCCCCACTTCACGCAGGGTATTGGCCAGATTGTTGAGGATCCCGCTATTATCGGGATCGAGTTCCAGCCCCTGTTGATAGGCCTGGATGGCCTCCTGGTGCCGGCCGAACCGAATCAGAAGATTGCCATAATTTGCAAAAATCTTTCCTTCATCAGGGCTGTATTCCAATGCCTTGCCGAGAGCTGATATTGCTTCATCATTCAGCCCTCTCTTGGCATAGAGGTTGCCGAGATTATTCCATAGCTGTCCATTTCGGGGAGAAATCTGGATGGCCTTTTGATAAAGTGAAACAGCCTTCTCCAATTGCCCGGCCTGTTCCGCCAAGTCGGCCAGTTTCTTGTAGACAGTATGAGGAACAGGGGCACAGACCTGACAACATTGTTCCAAGCAGGCCTGTGCAGAAGCGGCGTGATGCTGACGAATGTACAGCTCAGCAAGTTGGAAGAAAATATCCGTATTTCTGGATCCCAATTGAATGGCCTGTTGAAAATACTGGATTGCATCGCTTGTCTGGCCCAGTGCCTCATATAAGCGCCCCATATTCTCATGGGCAACCACCAATGATGGCTGCAGCTTCAAGGCCTTCATCAGGCTGGTTCGAGCTGCCTCATATTCTCCGGCCTGAAACTGGAAACATCCCAGATCATTATAGAATTCAGCATGCTGAACAGGTCGACTCGTGAGTGTCTGCATGATCTGGATGGCTTCATTGAACTGACCGCCTTGCGCCA
>RFGN01000675.1 GCA_003696645.1 Gammaproteobacteria bacterium
ACTCTTGGCATGATCTTGTCGGAATCGATATTGTCCTTGTAGCGGATCACCTGCTCGAGCATTTCAACCAGCACTTCCTCTGTCATGATATGAGGCTTGAGGCCAAGTTCCAGCAGGCCGGAATGGGTGGCGTTGTAGTAGTGATCCTCTAGCTCCTTGCGAGGGTTGTCCAGCGTCTGGACGGCTACCTTCAGGCCAACCTTCTGGCCTGCCTGCTGCACCCGTTCGGCCAGCTCGTTCACACTGAACTGTTCAGTAAACTGATTAAGAATTCTCATCTCGCCTGACTTGACGGGGTTGTTGATGGCCAGTTCCACACATTGCAGGGTATCTTTCAGATTGAGATAGCCGCGGGTCTGGCCACCCTTGCCATAAACGGTCAACGGTATTCCGGCCACTGCCTGCACCAGAAAGCGGTTGACAGCCGTGCCGAAGATATCATCATAATGAAAATTGGGGAATAGGCGATCATCCAGAGCAGATTCTGTTGTACTGAGCCCATACACCGGCCCCTGCATCAGGTCGGTGACACGCAATCCGTAGGTTCTCACATAAAACCACAACAGATCGGTATCCAGAACCTTGGTAGTGTGGTAGAGACTGCCTGCCTGCCGCGGGTAGAGAAATTTTTCCTTGCGGCCCTTGTGCTCCACTTCCAACCAGCCTTCTTCAATATCGATATTGGGGGTACCGTATTCGCCCATCGTGCCCAGCTTGACGATGTGGCAATCTGGCACATATTCCTTCACGGCCCAGATCACATTGAAGGTCGCACCCAGATTATTGTCGAACGTGCGTTTGGCCTCATCGAAGCCGCGCATGGAGTAGGGGGCCGAGGGCTGTTCGGCATAATGCACAATGGTTTCGGGCTGTGTCTCTCGAACCACCTTTTCCAGCTGACGAAAATCGGCACAATCTCCGATGACAACATCGATTTTTTTCGATGTATATTCATGAAAGATGGCTGCACGTTGATGCATATTTGGGGTTGGAATCAGGGCCTCGGAGTCGGTCTCCCTGGCCATGTTGCGGCGCAGATAATTGTCCATTACCGTTACATCATGGCCTTTGGCGGCCAGATCCATGGCGGTGGGCCACCCCAGGTAGCCGTCTCCCCCAAGTATCAGTATTTTCATGCTGGGTCTCCGATCAGTTGGTGTTCGTGCAGAAAGGTGCGCAGCGTCTCGCGGTCCATTGCCGGTTCGATGGAAGAGTTATAGGGGTTATCCACACCGAGAGGCCCCATCTGCGGGTAGGTATATTCAATGTTTTCATAGACATTGCGAAAGGCCGGGGTCACCACAAAATAGTCCGGCAATTCGATGGTACGACGAGTTTCCTCATCACTCATGAGTTCCTCATAGAGTTTTTCACCTGGTTTGGTACCAATGGTACGTATCTCGATATCTCCCTCGCCAAGCTCTTCAATCATCACCTCGGCCAAGTCCTGAATGCGTGCCACCGGCATCTTGGTCACAAACACCTCACCGCCACGGGCTAGAAAAACCGAGTCCATCACCAGTCGAACGGCCTGCTCAATAGTCATGATAAAGCGGGTCATGTCCGGGTCGGTGAGGGTAACGGGACCACCTTGCTCAATCTGTCGCCGGAACAGTGGAATCACCGATCCGCGTGATCCGAGTACATTTCCAAAGCGGGTCGAGGAAAAGATCGGATCATTTTGATGCCGATGTGCGTTGGCTGCAGTAATCAGGCGCTCGCCCATCAGCTTGCTGGTACCCATGACATTGGTCGGATTCACCGCCTTGTCGGATGAAGTAAAGATAACCCGTTCCACACCGTTGGCCAGGGCGGCATCAATCACATTCTGGGTGCCAAGAATATTGGTCTGGATAGGATCACGGGGGGTGCGTTCACACAAGATAACATGCTTGAGGGCAGCGGCATGCAACACGATATGGACCCCATTCATCTTGCGGATAAGCTTGTCCCGGTCGCGCAAGTCTCCAAGGTAGATGTGAACATGCTCGTGATCGGCATACTGCTGATCGACAAAGAACAGCTCTGTTTCGTTATTGTCTATGCCAATCACGGCCTCTGAACCAGCATCCACAACCTGTCTCAGCAATTCCTGACCAACGGTGCCACATACACCGGTAATGAGGACATGCTTTCCATGCCATGGATTGGGGGTATTCGTCATGTCTTGTCCCTTGCTTTTCTCTATTTATGGGGTTATTTGATAAAAGTCCAGATACCAGTCCACAAAGCGTTGCACGCCCACGGCTATCGGTGTATTCGGGCGATAGCCCACCAAGGCCTCCAGGTCCGATAC
>RFGN01000105.1 GCA_003696645.1 Gammaproteobacteria bacterium
ATTTCTGTCCAAATTAGCCCAATTAGACTAAAACATGTCCACAAGAAAGAGACGCAAAATGATCCGATATAAACCAAATAAAACTCTGGTTCCACTCACTCCCGCCGACATGAACGAGGCTGATTTTCAGTGGGAATTAGACTCCACGATCATCACCTGGGACGGCGGAAATGGCACATCCAGCGCATGGCATTTAGTGGATGGTGAGTTACATTATTTTATGCTTCCTAACGTGCGCGTGCCAGTCACCGGCTATTCCATGAATGGCGATGTGACCACCATCGGGCTGAACGAAATGGTCTACGCCGATGTTGCGGCAGGGCGGTTTGCTATTGGTGATAACGTGTGGGAACAGAGCAAATACCCGCCGGAAACCTTTGTGAATTCCGAAGAACGCTACGGCTCAGAGATCCATATTTTTATGCTGCTGTGCCTGCTGGCTGCCCTCAACGCGCCGGAAAACACACCGCTGACCATCGTCACCTCCGCGCCTCCTGGATTAGTCAACAGCGTTGCCAAGACCATCAAACAAAACCTCCGCTACGGTGAGGCAAAGGATAAATCCGGCACATGGACAATCCAGATGAGCTACGATAAAAAACCGCGCACTTTCATCATCGGCAAGGTGATTGTGGTGCCGGAAGGGGTAGGGGCGTTTAGTGCGTATGCCTACGATGCCAATGGGAATGATGTGCTGATCCCATCCCCGGATGGTCGTGATGATTTGCTGACAGGGCAGGTACATATCCACGATGCCGGGCATGGTACGTATGACACTTATGTGGTTCGCAACGGTAAGCTGGATGCGGAAAGCATGGCTTTCGCTACGGATCGTGATGCGGGTGTGCTGCGTCAGATGATCGAGCCGGTGATGGATTACATCCGAGATCAATTTGCAAAAGCAGGGGAGACGGCTCCGCGCATGAAGCCGGTACAAGTAGATGCCTGGCTGCGAGATTGGTCATTGGGCAAGATGAAACCAACCCATGCACGGGTCAAGCTGAACGGGCGTATTCTGGATTTGCAGGCGATTTTTGAGCTGGTGAGTGCCCGTTATGCCCGCTATATCATTGAGGAAAAGCTGGAACGTAGCTTCCAGCAAGGCGCAGATACCATTCTGCTGGCAGGAGGCGGTTGGGTTTATGTGCTGCCACAAATCCTGAAACAGTATCCCAATAAAAACATTCTGTATTCGGATATGGTGCCACATCTGAAAGGGATTCCGCTGTGGGAGTTGAATGCCTACGGTGCGCTGCCGATGAGTGCAAGCAATAAGAAGGTTCACAAGAAAGTGACGCGCTAGGCAATGTTATAATCGAGAAAATAGCTAGAGGTGTGATGATGACGGTTGAACTGAAAAAGACCATCACAATACCTGAATTCCAAACCTTCATTGAACGTGCCGAAAACCGCCAGCAGCGTTTTGAACTTATCGATGGGGAGATTATTGAAGTGCCATCTAACCCACTTGTATCGGTTATTGCGATGCGTATTGTCGGCTTTATTTTCATGTTTTTACAACAAAGTAAAATCGATGGGCATGTCTCAGGCGAAGGGGGGGGCTTCATCATTGATGGGCAAGTATTTGCGCCTGATGTGGCTTATATGCGTGATCTGCCGACCGATAAAGGCTTTGAAGATCAGCCGCCACTATTAGCTGTAGAGGTTATTTCTGATCCGACTAATAATGCTGAACAGACGGATTTACGCCGAAAATTGGCGCATTATATGCGTGCAGGCACATTAGTCTGGGTTGTGGATTATGTGGCGCGCCAGGTGGAAGTTCATCAGCCTGGAGAGCGAGTGATCCTTGTAGATGAGAGAGGGAAACTCACAGCAGAAAGCATTCTGCCAGGATTTGAACTGGCAGTGAGTGATATTTTTCCGCAGACTAAACAGCAAATAGGTAAGGTGGAATAAAGATGGCAGTCCGAAAGTATCAAAAACCACCAAACGGGCAGGCGCAGTCGGGATCATATTTGCTGGTGTTCGATCTTGATGATGAGGCACAGGCAAAAGCGTGGGAAGTCGCGCAACAGTTAGCTAGTCAGCGGAAGTTGAAGCATGTCTTGGTGGGGATGCTGCTGGCGGTGCATACAGTACAGGAGCAGACAGGGAAGGCACTCGATCTGCTGCAATTCATGGCATCGTTTATCACTGGATTGATTAACGGTGGGGGAGGTGGCTACGGTCGTATGCAGATTACTGAGCAAACCGAACCGGAAGAACTGCCGAGTATGTTCGCCGGGACAGACGATCACGCCGACCCGACCGAGGCACGAGATAACTTCAGTGCCGGGATGGGTGACCTGTTCGGAGATGATGAGGATGATGACCTCTGGGACTGAATAGCGTAGAATAGGGGAAAGGCGAGGAGCAAGTATGATGTTGTTTGACGATGTGAAGAAAGCGGTGGATCGTTTTTCCCCGGAAGAACTGCGACAACTGCGCGAGCATATCGAGAACCAGGAGCAGACGTTCAAGCTGCAACCGGTTACGACTGCCTGCCAGGTCATCCTGCTCATCCAGGTAGCGACGAATTGCCTCACGGATGAGGTCGGCTTCGGTGATGTTACGCGGTTTGGTGCTGGCAAGCTGGTTGAGCCGCTGTGCCATTTGCGGTGTCATGGCGAGACTGCGGCGGATGGATTTTCTGGACATACCACCTCGACGTAGAATAATTGGTAGTTCCAGTATGCAAGGTGGGGTAGTAGGGGAGGTTGAAAAATTTCAGAATCGGCACGGTAAAATTCCGCTCCAACGTATTTTCGGAGATCGTCGTCCGTTAGAATTGCTTTTGTGACGCTCCCCACGAATAAATTCGGGGGCTTCTGTTGCACGCTTGCCCCAACGGGCTACGTTATGCAACACGGATGCGTCCCACCCGGTACTACAAAT
>RFGN01000106.1 GCA_003696645.1 Gammaproteobacteria bacterium
GAAACCTGTCAAGTTGAGCCTTTGCAGGTCTGCATTGAAATCCCAGACAAACATGGAGCTGATGCCCGTCCCTGAGATGGAGCTGTGAATCTGGGTTCGGCCCAGCAGGTCGTTATTCCCCCCATCCCAAATGGCATAACTGACAACAGGGGTGTTGTCCTTGGCGGCATAGAAGTCCGGGGCATCCGGGGGTACCGCGTTGGGGTAATAGTTGGCTCCTTGGGCCGGGCTCTGGAAGCCGGAGGTGGTGCTGAACGTGGTCACTTGAGTGATGTTCTGATGGCCGTTCGCCACATCATTAGTCGTACCGTCCCACCTGACGATGACGTCAGCGTTGGCCGTGGGAGTGACGGAAACTGCAAACAACAATCCCAGTACAGGAAACAATTTCTTTCTCAATCGCATGGATAACCCTCCAAAAGATAAGTGATCAGTTCTGATTCAAAACACAGCGGTGTTGATTAACGGGCGGTTACAACAAATCATGTGAGATGATCAGGAGCTTCCTCCACCGCCTTGGTTCTCCTCTCATCGGCCGTTGATACCCGCACACAGCCGTCAACAATCTTCCCAATAACGACTTAATATTACCCCACCCCCCGATCCGGTTCTATGGTAAAAGCCACAAAGCACTTGTCATTTATGGGATCCGGTCGGGCTGTGGTGGCCATCAAGATAGGCAGCATTGCAGTGCCGATACAACAGGGATAACCCATACAGATTACCCTGTTTTATATGCCTCCATCGTGTTGACACATCCTCCGACCTATCTGCCGGAAGATTAAGGGGAACATATAAAAAATACCGGGCGCCGTGGGAGCGACGCCCGGATAACAGTGTTTGAGGACAGTTCATTCAGGATCTGTATGGACTCGGCCGTTACCCCGATGCCACAGCAGACCATTGTGTTTATCTCAACGGCGACGGCAGGATACTGCCAGTCCCACCAGCCCCATCAAGCCAAGGGTTGTCGGTTCCGGAACCGCATTAGCCGGTGGCGGGGTGCCGGCATTCCAATTCCCGAGGACAGTGTTCAGGTCTTCAATCCCGACAAATCCATCACCGCTCGGATCGGCAAGTGAATTACCCGGCGGCACATTGAGGTTCCAGTTACCAAGGACCAGGTTCAGGTCGTTGATACCCACAAAACCGTCACCGTCCAGATCGCCTGTCAAGACCGGTGTGCCGGGGGTTCCTTCCGCACGGAAACCTGTCAGGTACATACCACCGCCGGTAGAGGTACCGACAATGTCAAACTCGTAATAGAAGCCAACCATCTTGACTCCCTGCAGGTCCAGATTGCTGCCTAGGATCCCCTCCGCCTGAGGTGCGAAAGTGGCCACGCCGGCGACATGCGGCGTGTAGGCTACCCA
>RFGN01000676.1 GCA_003696645.1 Gammaproteobacteria bacterium
CGGTTTTCACATTCCGGTTCATCATGCTGTTCATGTTGTTGAGTTGAGCTGCTGCGTCGATGACGAACTGGCCGTTGACCACCACCCGCTCGCCGGCGTTCAGGCCTTCCAGCACCAGGTACTTGTCACCTACAGCATCGCCGAGTTTGATCTCACGGTATTCGTAGGAAGGAACGTCGGCATCGGGCACCTGCACATAAACCACCGATCTTGGGCCTGTCCAGAGCACGGCGGTTTTGGGGACCATCAGACCCTTTTGAGCCGTTCGAGGACGGGCCTCGATCGTACCTTTCACGAACATATCGGGTTTCAGCAATCCGCCCACATTGCGTACATCTGCTCTCACGCTGGCAGCCCGGGTTTGCGGATTTACAACAGGGTCGATGAAGCTGACGGTGCCGGTAAAGGTCTTGTCTGGAATGGCAGCCACAGTGTAGCTCACCTTGTCGCCAATGCGGATATTGGCCAGGTCTTCTTCGTAGGCATCAAAGAGCACCCAAAGCTGATTCAGATCGGCCAGATCGAACAACACGCTCCCTTCTTTCACATAGTCGCCTACGGCAACTCTGCGCTTCAACACCACCCCGGAGCGGTCGGCATACACGGGGAGTGTTTCCTGTATTCTGCCTGATTTTTCAACCTCCTGGATGGTGGCATCCGTCAGTTTCCAATAGCGCAATTTGTTGCGCACAGCCTCCAGCAGTTGTGGCTGTGAATCAGCCCATTTTCTGGCTTCGAGCAGTTCTTTCTGGGCAGAAATGAGCGCCGGTGAATAGATGGTGGCGAGCTTTTGTCCCTTTCTGACCGACTCACCCGTGAAGGTGACAAAGAGTTGCTCTATTCGACCTGGCAGGTGAGAAACCTGGCTGGCCACATGGCGCTCATCGGCTTCGATTCGGCCGGTCAGGGAAATGGTCTTTGAAGCATTGGCAGTGCCGGAACCGACCTCCATGGTCTGGATGTTCGCAAGTTTGACGGCGTCCTCAGTCATTTGCATGACCAGAGGATTTTGTGAAGCATTGGCTTCATCCAGCGGAATCAGGTCCATGCCACAGATCGGACACTGCCCCGGCTCGTTCTGCCGGATCTGCGGGTGCATGGAGCAGGTCCAGATGGTTTCTTTCTTTTCGCTTGCGGCAACATCGTGATTGTGGCCCTCGTGGTTGGCTACAGGCTGCGTTTTTCCGAAGAAAACATACCCGGCCGCCAGGCCGGCAAAAGCCGCTGCAAGTACCAGAACTATTACTTTCCAATTTTTCATCTTCGTCA
>RFGN01000107.1 GCA_003696645.1 Gammaproteobacteria bacterium
CCCTAGAAGGGGATATCGTCATCAAACGGGATATCGGCAGGTGAAGCACTGCTTCCACCTGTCGAGGGCGTTTCACTGGGCGTGGGTGTAAAGCTGGTGTCCGAGTTGGTTGCATTGCGGCTATCGAGCATCTGCATTTCACTGCCAACAATTTCAGTTGTATAACGATCCTGACCATTATTGTCCTGCCATTTCCGGGTTCTCAGGCTACCTTCCACATAGACCTTTGAACCCTTGCGAAGGTATTCCCCGGCAATCTCTCCGAGTCGATTGAAGAATACCACTCGATGCCATTCGGTCCGTTCCTGCAGCTCGCCTGTCTGTTTGTCTTTCCAGCTTTCGCTGGTAGCAATGGTCACATTGGCTACTGCACCGCCACTGGGCATGTAGCGTACCTCTGGATCACGCCCCAGATTACCAATCAGAATGACCTTGTTTACCCCTCTTGCCATAGTTATGCCTCGGTTGTTTGTTTGAAAATGTAACGCAGCGCATCGTCATCGACGATTTTACTATCAACTTTCAGGTATGCCACGCCTTCTTCGGGGATAATGACTGCCTCCTTGACCCCCCTGATGGCGAGCACTTCCCTGGTCAGTCTTTCGTGTTCATCCGGATTGAGGTGAGCAACGGAAAACATTCGGCTGGCAAGATGTTGTGGCATGGTCATCGTCATGGCAATAATCAGCCAGGCCAGCATGCTGAGGGCACTGAAAATGAAAATCCCCGTAGCCCCCCATTGACCGTAGAGGATGCCACCGATCATGCCGCCACTGAATGCACCAAGAAACTGACTGGTGCTGTATATCCCCATCGCGGTCCCCTTTTTGTCTGCCGGTGCAGCCTTGGCGATCAGGGAAGGCAGGGTTGCCTCCAGAATATTGAAACCCAAAAAGAAGACAAACAGACACATCCCGGCAATCATCAGGCTTTGACCGACAAGGAGAAAGCCAAGACTACTGAGTAGGATGGTGGCGATACCAGTCAAGAATACCGGCTTCATCTTGCGATATTTTTCGGCCACGATAATCAGAGGAAACATGAAGAACATGGCAAATACCAGGGTGGCGGCATAGAGGTATCCATGTTTGGCTGTTGCCAGTCCGATCTGGTCATGCAAAACGAGCGGCATGGCGATAAACAGGGCGGTCAATGTCATGTGCAGAACAAAGATGCCAAAATCGAGGCGCAACAATTGCGGGTTGCCGAGGATGCTGACGAAATCGCCACTACTGACCTCGGTTTCACGATGAAAGGCCTGAACTTTCGGCGCCGGAACAAATTTGAGCAGTATTATCATGCCAAGAACGGCAAGGGAAGCCGTGATCCAGAACAGCCCCGATAATCCAAACAAATGGTGCAGTACAGGTCCAAGGATGATGGAAACGGTGAAGGATAGCCCGATGGTCATGCCAATGATGGCCATGGCACGGGTGCGGTATTCTTCGCGGGTCAGGTCGGCACACAGTGCCGTCACTACGGCAGCAATGGCGCCGCTGCCCTGGATGGCGCGACCGATAATGATGCCGTAGAGGGAATCAGAAAGGGCGGCTACGATGCTGCCGGCAGCAAACAGACATAGACCAAACAGGATCATGGGCTTGCGTCCGATCCTGTCGGACAGCATGCCAAAGGGGATCTGCAGAATCGCCTGTGAAAATCCGTATGCACCTATGGCCAGACCGATCAGCACGGGGGTGCTGTCTGGCAATGATTTGGCTTCAATGGCCAGTACCGGAAGGACCATGAACAGGCCGAGCATACGCATGGAAAAGATGCCTGCCAGAGAGTAGGCTGCACGTTTCTCGATTGTGTTCATTTATTGAATCTGTGGATGATGGGAATCAAAAATACGATATAGTATCAGGTTTGGCTGTCTGGACGAAATGGAAAATAGACTGATCCGCCTTCGCGGGACCCGTACCCATAACCTGAAAAATATTGACTTGGATATTCCCCGCAATCGCCTGGTGGTGATTACCGGGTTGTCGGGTTCAGGAAAATCTTCATTGGCATTCGATACCATCTATGCCGAAGGGCAGAGACGCTATGTGGAATCCCTGTCCAGCTATGCCAGACAGTTCCTGTCGATGATGGAAAAACCCGATATCGACCTGATAGACGGCCTGTCTCCGGCGATTTCCATAGAACAGAAAGCGGCTTCACATAATCCACGCTCAACGGTCGGAACTGTTACCGAGATCTATGATTACCTGCGTCTCCTGATGGCGCGCGTAGGGGAACCACGCTGTCCCGATCATGACATTCGCCTGTCTGCACAGAGCATCAGTCAGATGGTGGATCAGATACTTACAATCCCTGAAGGAACACGTGTCATGTTGCTGGCACCTGTGATTCGCAACAAGAAGGGAGAACATGTCAAGTTGCTTCAGGAACTGCAGATGCAGGGATTCATTCGCGCACGTATTGATGGCCATCTTGAGGAGTTGACAGCCGTGCCGGAACTGGACAAGAACCGTGCACACACCATCGAGGTGGTGGTAGACCGTTTTCGTGTTCGACCAGAGCTGCAACAGCGGCTGGCGGATTCGATCGAAACGGCACTTGGCTTGAGTGACGGGCTGTTACAGGTGGCCTCGATGGATTCATCCAATGAAACAGAATGGCTGTTTTCTTCCAGATTCTCCTGTCCTGAATGTGGTTATAGCCTGCAGCAACTTGAACCTAGACTATTTTCATTCAACAGCCCGGTAGGGGCCTGTCCAACCTGTGACGGCCTTGGAACAGATCATTATTTCGACCCGAATCGTGTCATTCGACATCCGGAACTGAGTCTGGCCGCCGGGGCGATTCGAGGCTGGGACCGTCGCAACGGTTTTTATTTTCGTTTGTTGAAGTCTCTGGCCAAACATTACGACTTTGATATAGAGATGCCATTCCATAGCCTGCCGGAGTCAGTCCGGTCGGTCATCTTGTATGGATCGGGTGAAGAAAAGATCCCTCTTTCTCTGGGAAGAGGCAGAAAGAAAAAACAGGTATTTGAAGGTGTGATTCCGAACATGCAGCGGCGCTATCTCGAAACAGATTCGAATATCGTACGTGAAGAATTGGCCAAATATATGTCTACCAGACCCTGCGAGGATTGCGGAGGAACACGCCTTTGTCGCGGGGCCCGGCATGTCACGATTGAAGGCATGAACCTGCCCGAGATCACATCTCTCTCTATAGAAAAGGCCCTGGATTTTTTTCAGACTCTCAAATTCAGCGGTCAGGCCGAGGCGATTGCGACGCCGATCCTGAACGAGATTCGGCAACGTCTCGGTTTTCTCAATAATGTCGGTTTGACTTATCTGTCACTGGATCGCACCACTGAAACCCTTTCAGGTGGGGAAATGCAGAGAATTCGCTTGGCCAGTCAGATTGGAACCGGCCTGGTTGGCGTCATGTATGTTCTGGATGAGCCCTCGATTGGCCTGCATCAACGCGACAATGAGCGTCTGTTGAGGGCGCTGACACATCTGCGAGATCTGGGTAATACGGTCATCGTCGTGGAACATGACGAGGATACCATTCGGCAGGCCGATCATGTGATTGATATTGGCCCGGGTGCCGGTATTCACGGAGGTCAGGTCGTTGCGCAAGGTGATGTCAGGCAGATCATGGCCACTTCATCTTCATTGACCGGACGGTACTTGTCCGGAAAGGAATCGATCCAGGTGCCTGACGAGCGCCACACGATCGATCCGGATCGCATGATTCGGATATTGGGCGCAACCGGAAACAATCTCAAGGATATCCAGGTAGAAATCCCTGTCGGGGTAATGACCTGTGTCACCGGTGTCTCCGGATCGGGAAAATCCACTCTGGTCAACGATACCCTGCTGAAAACCGTGGCGCGACATCTGCATGACGCTCAGGCCGAACCAGCCCCGTGCAAAGAGATATGTGGACTGGAGCATCTCGACAAGGTCATTGCCATTGATCAGAGTCCGATCGGACGGACCCCCAGATCCAATCCAGCCACCTATACAGGTCTCTTTACAGGCATCAGAGAGCTGTTTGCAGCCACTCAGGAGGCACGTGCCCGTGGTTATACTCCAGGCCGATTCAGTTTCAATGTCAAGGGTGGACGTTGCGAGGCCTGTCGCGGAGATGGATTGATTCGTGTGGAGATGCATTTTTTGGCGGATGTGTTTGTCCCCTGCGACGTCTGCGAGGCGCGTCGTTATAACCGTGAAACGCTGGAGGTCCTCTATAAAGGTAAAAATATCCATGAGGTCCTTGAAATGACGGTAGATGAGGCCCTGGAATTTTTTTCTGCTGTTCCGGTCTTGTCACGAAAACTGGAAATTCTCAAGGAAGTGGGGCTCTCCTATATTCGTTTGGGGCAAAATGCAACTACACTTTCGGGTGGAGAAGCGCAAAGGATAAAACTGGCCCGTGAACTGTCAAAGAGGGATACCGGAAAGACCCTGTATATCCTGGACGAACCCACTACAGGTTTGCATTTCCATGATGTCAAACAACTTCTCTCCGTTCTGATTGAATTGCGCAACCGTGGGAACAGCATCGTGATCATCGAGCATAATCTTGATGTCATCAAGACCTGCGACTGGATTATTGATCTTGGACCCGAAGGAGGGGATGGAGGTGGAGAGGTCGTGGTGGCCGGGACCCCTGAAAAAGTGAGCAAAACTGCATCCTCATATACTGGAAAATTTCTCAAGCCATTGCTGAAATCATCATGAAAAAAACTCTCCTGCTGGCAGTGCTGTTTCTGATGCCAGTGTTCACGATCTCGGCGCAGTCTGTTGCCCTGCCGGAACTGGGAAATCGGTCATCGAAATATCTTTCACAGAAAGAAGAGGAAGATCTGAAAATCCGTTTTCTGGGGTCAATCTATCGATCGATGAAGGTGATTGAAGATCCCGAGGTGGTCGATTATATCAACACTCTTGGGTATAAACTGGTAGCAGCCAGTGCTGAAAATACCCTGAAATTCCGTTTTTTGGTGATTGATGACGATTCGATCAATGCCTTTGCGGGCCCGGGTGGTGTGATCGGTGTGCATACTGGTCTGATCAGGGCTGCCCGGGATGAAAATGAACTGGCTGCAGTGCTTGCCCACGAGGTCGCTCATATTACCCAGAAACATCTGGCCCGTACCTTCGAATCGGTCTATCGGTCCAGTCTGCCGACTGCCGCAGCCATTCTGGCCGCAATTATTGTAGGCCGCAACAGCCCACAACTTGGTCAGGCGGCCATTACCGCTGCAACCGCTGGCAGTGTTCAGGGGCAGCTCAATTTTACTCGGGAGCATGAAGTCGAGGCCGATGCAGTGGGTGTGCAACTATTGGCCGATGCTGGATTCCCACCCTCAGGAATGATCAATTTTTTTCAAAGACTTAATAGCAAAACTGATCTGGTCAAGAGCGATGTGCCTGAATTCCTACGTACCCACCCGATGACACTTTCCAGAATTGCGCAGACCCGTTCCAGAGTGGCTGCCCTGAAAAGCAAGGTTGCCGGGCACGGGGATTCTGAAGGATTCAAGGCCCTGAAGGTGTTTCTGGAGGTCAGGCATGAACTTGAAACGCCTGCATCCAGCCATCAGGATGACGATAAAAACAGAGATTCAGGAAAAAAATATTACTATATTGCCCTGAAGAAACTATATCGTGGAGATCTTGCTGGCGCACAGAAAGCTGTCGATGTGCTCCTGCAGAAAAAGCCATGGGAGCTGTTCTACCAGGTTCTTCAGGTCAGGATATTTTGGGCACAGGATCGGTATAAAGAGGCTACTCGATATCTTGATGAGCTATTGAAGAGCCAATATCAAAGCCAGGTATTGAAATATTACCTGATCCAGTCCTATCTTTTTCTCGACCAGGTGGAGAAGGCCAGGCAGCTTCTGGATGAAGCGATGCGCTCTGGAAAAGAAGATTATTTGTATCTGCCGTATGCCAAGGCCCTCGAAAGACAAGGAGATGTCGTCGAGGCCCACCAGGTATTGGCTGATCTCTATCTTCGTCAGGGCTTGTTTACCGAGGCCATCGAGCAGCTTTCTGTTGCAGCTTCCCAGGCAGAAGATGAAAAAAGGAAGAAGGTGATCGAGTCCAGGCTTGCCGAGCTGAGAAAAAGGGTATCAAGATAAGGCAATGAAGGTTATTTCGGGTGGTGAATGTAATGGGCACTTTGTATAATAGCCGCCTTCAGACCACAAACTGATCCTCATCATCAATCAGACTCATTGACATGGAAATATCATTTCCGAAGAAGATTCGGGAGATCCCCTACAACTATACATCTTTCTCGGACCGGGAGATTGCAATACGCCTGTTGGGGAAGGCAGGATGGAATCTGATCGAACAATTGCGAAGCGAACGCCGTACTGGCCGCTCGGCTCAAATGCTGTTGGAAGTCTTGGGTGATATATGGGTTGTCCGACGCAATCCCTATCTTGAAAATGATTTGCTGGATAATAAAAAACGTCGAATGGCGCTTGTTTCCGCCATGACACACAGGCTTCAGCAGATCAGGAATCGTGCAGAAAACAATCAGAAAGTCCTTGATCTGCTTGAATTGGCAGAGGGATCTGTCAAGAAGTTTTCCGACTGGTTCGTCAATACCGCTTCATTGCGTAACAGGGCCCTGAAGTCCTTTCGCAGGATTACGCGTTCAGACAATATAGATTTTGGGGGTCTGGCCAGAGTTTCACATGCTACCGATGCGACGGATTGGCGTGTTGCCTATCCTTTTGTGGTGATCTCGCCAGATACTGAAGATGAAATCGCTGCGTTGGTCAAGGCCTGTATCAAACTGGGCCTGACCATTATTCCCAGAGGGGGCGGGACCGGCTATACCGGTGGTGCGGTTCCTCTCAATGAAACCTCTGCAGTCATCAATCTCGAAAAGCTGGAAAGTCTGGGTGAGATAATTTATCAGAATCTGCCAGGTGTGGACGAAAAGGTTCCGACCATCCATGCCGGTGCTGGCGTCATTACACGTCGCGTATCAGATCAAGCAGCAAAAAAGGGCCTGGTTTTTGCTGTAGATCCTACCTCACAGGATGCCTCCACCATTGGTGGAAATATTGCCATGAATGCTGGTGGGAAAAAGGCTGTCCTGTGGGGAACGACCCTGGACAACCTGTATTCCTGGAAGATGGTAACCCCGGATGGTGACTGGCTGGTTGTGGAACGACAGAACCATAATCTTGGCAAGATCCATGACCAGGAAACTGTCACCTTCAAACTGACCCGTTTTGAAACTGATGGAAAGACTCGCAAGGGTGAACCAGAGATTTTGTCCATGCCTGGTCAGTCACTGCGCAAGGAAGGGCTCGGAAAGGATGTTACGGACAAGTTTCTTTCAGGTCTTCCAGGAATACAGAAAGAAGGCTGTGATGGTCTGATAACATCGGGCGTTTTTGTCCTGCACAAGATGCCGGAATTTACCCGTACGGTCTGTCTTGAATTTTATAGTCCCGATCTGGGTCGCTCCGTTTCGTCCATTGTTGATATCGTAAAGACCCTGAATACGACTGAAGGGGTTTTGCTTGCTGGCCTGGAACATCTGGACAGTCGATATCTCAAGGCCATTCG
>RFGN01000677.1 GCA_003696645.1 Gammaproteobacteria bacterium
CGGAACGGATATCAAAACGATGAACGGGGACTTCCAGAACAGCGGTTACCTGGACGGCTGCAACAACACCATCTGGGTGGACGATGCACACCAGATTCAACAGCTTGCCGGCACCTGGACCGCCAACATCTTCAGCCGGAGGGGTGCCCTCTTTGGCGATATACCGAACATGCCACCCAACGAGCCGGAGAGCTCCATCCTCAACAATTTCAGCGATTGCCAGTGCGTGCCTTTGCAGGAGCAGATCTGTGTGGACGGCACCACCACCACCGCCCGCAGCGACCAGGCCCTCAACGGCGACGGGCTTCTCGTCAATGTTGACGAAGACCCTGAATGTGTGGAGATCCTGAACAAAGGCGCCGTCAGGGGCTACGTTTTTGCCGATAAAGATGGAGACGGCTGGCAAGGCGAATACGGTTATGAAAGCAACACGGACTACTTCCTGGAGGGAGTCGTCGTCGAAATTTACGGATGTAAAAAATCAAACGGCGACCTCATCACAAGCCCCGGCAACAGGAACAAACCCTGCACCCACAACCAGAATGGAGGTACCTGGGACCTCATGGCCACCGACACCACCGATGCCAACGGAGCCTATGAGCTGAGAGGATTGCCCGATGGCTACTACTATGCAAAAGTGCTCACCGCCACCGTTCCTGGCTTGAACGGTCAGACTGCGGACCCTGACCAGACCAACGGTCAGTGCTCCACTTGCGACAGCGAGTGGAAATCTGACAATGATAAAATGAAAAACCTCGCCATCGTCGGCATTGGCAACGACCACTACGAGATCAATTTCGGCTACACCGTGGACGAGATCATTTCCGGTTTCATCTGGGAAGACCTGGACGGCGACGGCGTCTGGGACGAGGGCGAAGTGCCCCTGCCAGGCGTCACCGTCATTTGCCAGGATGGCAGTTGCACACCGGGTGTGGATTGCCCGACGGCAGTTACCGGACCGGATGGACAGTACGAGTTCACCGGTGTGCCACCCGGCCAGCAATGCAACATTTCCGTTGACATGGGTTCATTGCCCGGAGGGCTGACATGGACCATCCCATCAGAAAGCGATGGCAGCAACGACAACAACATCAGCCTCATCGTAGGCCCCGGTGAGCAGAGCAACAACAACAATTTTGCCCTTCACCCTGCGGGCAATGCCACCATC
>RFGN01000678.1 GCA_003696645.1 Gammaproteobacteria bacterium
CCGATTGCAACGCCGGTATTCGATGGTGCCAAGGAAGAGGATATCAAGGATTGGCTGAAACTTGCGGGATTGGATGAGGATGGCAAGACCACGCTCTATGACGGGCGTACCGGAGAGGCCTTTGATCAACGGGTGACCGTTGGTTACATGTACATGCTGAAACTGAACCATCTGGTCGATGACAAGATGCATTCCCGTTCGACCGGCCCATACAGCCTGGTGACCCAGCAACCTCTGGGAGGCAAGGCGCAGTTTGGTGGACAACGCTTCGGGGAGATGGAAGTTTGGGCACTGGAGGCCTACGGCGCGGCCCATACCCTGCAGGAAATGCTGACGGTCAAGTCCGATGATCAGGAAGGACGGACACGGGTATACAAGAGTATCGTCGATGGTGAACAGCGCGTCGAAGCAGGTATTCCGGAGTCATTCAATGTGCTGATGCGTGAGGTTCGGGCATTGGGGCTGGATATCGACCTGGTTTAGGCATTGACTATAGAAGCGTGAATTAAGAATCCTTCTCAGGAGAGACTATGAAAGATTTATTGCAGCAGTTACTTCGTCAGCAGGGTCATGACAACGATTTTGAGGCGATTCGAATTGGTCTGGCGTCGCCGGCAAAGATTCGATCGTGGTCTTTCGGCGAAGTCAAGAAGCCTGAAACAATCAATTATCGAACCTTCAAGCCGGAACGAGATGGCCTGTGTTGTGCCAAGATCTTTGGCCCAATCAAGGATTATGAATGTGTTTGTGGTCGCTACAAGCGATTGAAGCATCGTGGTGTCATCTGTGAGAAATGTGGAGTTGAAATCACCCTTTCAAAGGTACGTCGCGAGCGTATGGGCCATATCGAGCTGGCTACCCCGGTCGCGCATATCTGGTTTCTGAAATCTTTGCCGTCCCGTATTGGTCTTCTGCTGGACATGACCCTCAGAGAACTGGAAAGGGTATTGTATTTCGAATCCTATGTTGTCACCCAACCTGGCATGACACAGCTGGAGAAGGGGCAGGTCCTGACCGAGGATGCCTATCTGTCGGCCATCGAGGAGTATGGTGACGAATTTGATGCCAAGATGGGTGCCGAGGCTGTTTTTGAGCTGCTCAAGGATATCGATCTCCAGGAAGAAACCCGCAAGCTGACTGAAGAGATTGAATCGACCGGTTCCGAGACCAAGCTCAAGAAACTCAGAAAGCGTTTGAAGCTGGTCGAAGCCTTCATGAAATCCGGCAATCGTCCGGAGTGGATGATCCTGACGGTATTGCCTGTTCTTCCTCCGGAACTGCGACCCCTCGTTCCTCTGGAGGGTGGGCGATTTGCCAGCTCGGATCTCAATGATCTGTACCGTCGTGTCATCAATCGGAACAACCGCCTCAAGAGACTGCTGGAACTCAATGCTCCGGATATCATTGCCCGCAATGAGAAGCGCATGCTGCAGGAATCTGTGGATGCCCTTCTGGATAATGGCCGTCGTGGTCGTGCAGTGACCGGTTCCAACCGTCGTCCCCTGAAATCCCTGGCCGACATGATCAAGGGCAAGCAGGGACGTTTCCGCCAAAACCTGCTTGGCAAGCGTGTCGATTATTCTGGTCGTTCCGTGATCGTCGTGGGACCGACGCTGCGTCTGCATCAATGCGGACTGCCCAAGGCCATGGCTCTGGAACTTTTCAAGCCATTCATCTTCAACAAGCTGGAGCTGAGAGGGGTTGTTTCTACCATCAAGGCAGCCAAGAAGATGGTTGAAATGGAGGAAGCGGTGGTCTGGGATGTGCTCGAGGAGGTTATTCGCGAGCATCCCATCATGCTCAACCGTGCACCGACCTTGCATCGTTTGGGTATTCAGGCGTTTGAACCAGTATTGGTAGAAGGCAAGGCCATTCAGTTGCATCCGCTGGTGTGTAGTGCCTTCAATGCCGACTTCGATGGCGATCAGATGGCAGTACATGTTCCGCTGTCACTGGAGGCCCAGCTGGAAGCGCGGAGCCTCATGATGGCAACCAATAATATTTTGGCTCCTGCAAACGGGGAGCCGGTTATCGTGCCCTCGCAGGATATCGTTCTTGGCCTCTATTACATGACCCGTGAAAGGATCAATCAGCCAGGAGAGGGGATGATCTTTGCAGACCATGATGAGGTCTTTGTGGCATATGAAACCAGAACGGTCGCACTCCATACCAGGATTACTGCACGCGTTTGTGAATACAAAAAGGATGAGAATGGAGAGTTTCAGCCCTCCTATCGCAGGGTGGAAACAACTGTCGGTCGGGTCCTGCTGTTCGAAATTGTCCCCAAAGGCCTGTCGTTTGATCTGGTTAACCGGGACATGACCAAGAAGGCCCTGTCGAATCTTCTTAATGCCAGTTACCGTAACTGCGGTTTGAAAGAAACTGTAATCTTTGCCGATCAGTTGATGTACATGGGCTTCAGTTACGCCACCCGTTCCGGTGCGTCCTTCGGGGTCGAGGATATGGTGATTCCAGAAGCCAAAAAGACCATCATCGAAAAGGCCGAGGAAGAGGTTCGTGCGATCGAGGATCAGTTTTCCTCAGGTCTTGTTACAGCTGGTGAACGATACAACAAGGTTGTCGATATCTGGTCGCGGACCAATGAACAGGTTGCCAAGGAGATGATGAAGGTTCTGGGGACCGAAAAGGTCAAGGATGCGGAAGGCAATGAAGTGGAGCAGGAATCGTTCAATCCCGTCTACATGATGGCCGAGTCCGGTGCGCGAGGCAGTGCCGCCCAGATTCGTCAGCTGGCCGGGATGCGCGGACTGATGGCCAAGCCGGATGGTTCGATTATCGAAACGCCAATCAAGGCCAACTTCCGTGAAGGGCTGGATGTTCTGCAGTATTTTATTTCCACTCACGGCGCACGCAAGGGCTTGGCAGATACTGCATTGAAGACCGCAAACTCCGGGTATCTGACACGTCGCCTGGTGGATGTTTCACAGGATGTGGTGATTACCGAGGAGGATTGCGGAACACAAAACGGTTTTCATGTCTCCTCGCATATTGAAGGTGGAGATGTAGTAGAAACCCTGGCCTCCAGGGTGCTGGGTCGTGTTGTCGCGGAAGATGTTCTGAAACCAGGAACAGATGATGTCCTGGTGCCAGTTGGTACATTGCTGGATGAAAACATGGTCGAACTTCTCGATGAGAACTCCATCGATCACGTCAAGGTGCGATCTCCCATCACCTGCGAGAGTCGCTATGGGATCTGCGCATCATGTTATGGACGTGATCTGGCTCGCGGACACCGCGTCAACAAGGGCGAAGCGGTCGGTGTTATTGCCGCACAATCTATCGGAGAGCCAGGTACGCAGCTGACCATGCGTACCTTTCATATTGGTGGTGCCGCCTCGAAGGTTGCATCCGAAAGCAATATCGAGGTCAAGACGCGAGGCAAGATTCGTCTGCAAAACGTAAAGACGATTCGTCAGGAGTCCGGGACAATCGTGGCGATTTCCCGTTCTGGTGAGCTCATTGTTCAGGACGAAAATCTGCGGGAACGTGAGCGCTACAAGGTTCCTTATGGGGCATTTATCTCTGTAGAGGACGGTGGTAGTGTCGAACCCGGTCAGATTGTGGCCAACTGGGATCCGCATACCCACCCGATCATTACCGAGGTTGCTGGTTCCATCAAGTTCAGCGATTTTGCGGTTGGTGTAACCGTTGAAGAAGTGATGGATGAGATGACCGGGCTTGCCAGTTATACCGTGATTGATCCAAAACAGAGAGTGACTGCTGGAAAAAATCTGCGTCCGGCAGTTAGTCTGGTGGACGAGAAAGGGCAGCAACTATGCTTCCCGGGTACGGATGTCCCGGCAATCTATTACCTGCCAGCGGGCAGCCTGATTCGTGTAACCGATGGTTCCCACGTGGGTGCCGGTGATGTCATAGCACGTATTCCTCAGGAATCTTCCAAGACGCGAGACATTACGGGTGGTTTGCCACGAGTTGCAGATCTTTTCGAGGCACGTAAACCCAAGGAGCCTGCCATTTTGGCCGAGGTGACTGGCGTCATCAGCTTTGGGAAAGAGACCAAGGGAAAACGTCGCCTGATTATTCAGGGAGAAGGTGATGTCTATCATGAAGAGTTGATTCCGAAATGGCGTCATATCAACGTTTTCGAAGGCGAGCATGTCGAGAAGGGGGAGGTCATCGTGGATGGTGCACCGACACCTCATGATATCCTGAGGCTGCTGGGCGTGGAAGAGTTGGCGAAATACATGGTTGACGAGGTACAAAGTGTTTACCGGCTTCAGGGTGTAAAAATCAACGACAAGCATATCGAGGTCATTGTCCGCCAGATGTTGCGCAAGGTTGAAGTGAAGGATCCCGGCGATTCTTCATGTCTGGTCGGTGAGCAGCTGGATCGTACCGCGGTGCTGGAGATGAATGACGAATTGATCAAGGATGGCAAACGTCCCGTTGAGTTCGAGACACAGCTACTTGGAATCACCAAGGCCTCTCTTGCGACGGATTCCTTTGTTTCATCGGCATCCTTCCAGGAAACCACACGGGTTCTGACCGAAGCCGCAATCAATGGCAAGAGTGACTATCTGCGAGGACTCAAGGAAAATGTTATTATCGGCCGCCTGATCTCTGCAGGAACAGGATTTGATGTTCATCGGAGAAAATGGTTGGAACGCCATGGGAAGAAGTCTGAAGAGGCAGTTCCGGGTTACGATGCCGAAGAGGCATTGAAGGAAGCATTGGCTGCTTCTGAAGATCCTTCATCCTAGATATAGCGAGATCAGTTCGAACAGTATTGTCACTGATAGATCAAGACTGTCCAGACCTGCAAGTCTGGACAGTCTTTTTGTTTTTACAGTTGACACATATATTTTGACTATGTAAAATTCTCCAGCTTTATCGCTCGCATATCGAGCGTAACGGTATTTGTTAAACAAGGTCAAGAATGGCAACAATTAACCAGTTAGTAAGGAAGCCTCGAAAGAGGAAAATCGAGAAGAGTAATGTTCCGGCGCTGGATGCCTGCCCTCAGCGACGTGGGGTGTGCACGCGTGTCTATACCACTACGCCGAAGAAGCCTAATTCGGCAATGAGAAAGGTGGCTCGCGTCAGACTTACAAATGGTATGGAAGTTACCACGTATATTGGTGGTGAGGGTCATAACTTGCAGGAGCACTCGGTAATCTTGATTCGCGGAGGGCGTGTCAAGGATCTTCCTGGTGTTCGTTATCATACGATTCGCGGGTGTCTCGATACTTCTGGTGTCAATGACAGGAAGCAGGGTCGTTCGAAATATGGAACCAAACGGCCGAAGGGTTAAACGCAGGTCAAGAGAATATGTCTAGAAGAAGAGAAGCAATCAAGAGATCTGTCTTGCCGGATCCCAAGTTTGGAAGTGAAAAGTTGGCAAGGTTCATCAATGTTGTGATGCGAGACGGCAAGAAATCTGTTGCAGAAAAGATTGTATACAATGCGCTTGATCGTGCAGCAGAAAAGGTCGGTGGTATCGAGCCGGTAGAGGTGTTTGAACGCTCAATTGAAAGCATCGCGCCACTTGTTGAAGTCAAGTCACGCCGTGTTGGTGGGGCGACATATCAGGTTCCGGTCGAGGTTCGTGCTGAACGCGGTATTGCTCTGGCCATGCGTTGGCTGGTTGCGGCTGCACGATCACGTTCAGAAAAAACAATGAGTGACAGATTGGCCGGTGAGATTGCCGATTCTTGTGAAAACAAGGGTTCTGCAATGAAGAAGCGTGAGGATACACATCGCATGGCAGAGGCCAACAAGGCGTTTTCTCATTTCAGATGGTAAGGGCAAGTAGATAACGCTTAAGGACGGGAAAAGTGGCCAGAACGACAGCAATTGAAAAATACCGAAATATCGGCATCATGGCGCATATTGATGCCGGCAAGACTACGACAACAGAGCGTATTCTGTTTTATACCGGTGTATCACACAAGATTGGCGAGGTCCATGACGGTGCCGCAACGATGGATTGGATGGAGCAGGAGCAGGAACGTGGTATTACGATTACCTCTGCAGCAACTACCTGTTTCTGGCAAGGGATGGATGGCTCGCGCGAACAGCATCGTATCAATATCATCGATACCCCGGGCCACGTGGATTTTACGATTGAAGTTGAGCGTTCCTTGCGCGTTCTGGATGGTGCCTGTGCCGTATTTTGTGCAGTGGGTGGGGTAGAGCCTCAGTCCGAGACTGTCTGGAGACAGGCGAACAAGTACAGTGTTCCGAGGATGGCCTTCGTCAACAAGATGGATCGTTCCGGTGCCGATTTTCTGCGCGTCGTGGATCAGATTCGGGAGCGACTTGGGGGCAATCCATTGCCTATGCAGCTGAATATTGGTGCTGAAGATTCTTTCAAGGGGGTGGTTGACCTGCTCAAGATGAAGGCAATCAACTGGAATGAGGAAGATCGCGGTGTCACCTTTACCGAGGAAGAAATTCCTGCTGATCTCCTCGAAACCTGTCAGAGCATGCGTGAACAGATCGTCGAGGCAGCGGCCGAAGCGGATGAGGCACTGATGGAAAAGTATCTTGAAGGTGGCGAGCTGAGTATCGATGAAATCAAGTCGGGAATTCGGACGCGCACACTGAATAACGAGATTGTTCCGGTATTTTGTGGTTCGGCCTTCAAGAACAAGGGTGTTCAGGCCATGTTGGATGCCGTGATCGACTATATGCCTTCTCCGGTTGATGTTCCACCCATCAAGGGCATTCTTGATGATGGCAAGGACACCGAAGCAGAGCGGCATGCCGATGATAATGAACCGTTTGCAGCCCTGGCCTTCAAGATTGCCACCGATCCTTTTGTGGGTACGCTGACATTCTTCCGGGTCTATTCGGGTGTCTTGAGTTCTGGTGACACCGTTTATAATCCAGTCAAGGGCAAGCGTGAGCGTGTTGGACGTATCGTGCAGATGCATTCAAACAGTCGCGAAGAGATCAAGGAAGTCCGAGCAGGTGATATTGCTGCGGCCATCGGTCTGAAGGATGTGACGACTGGCGACACGCTCTGTGATCGTGAAAATGTGATTACCCTTGAGAGGATGGAGTTCCCCGAGCCTGTGATATCGGTTGCCGTTGAGCCCAAGACCAAGGCAGACCAGGAAAAGATGGGGATTGCGCTTTCCAAGCTGGCTGCAGAAGATCCGTCATTCCGTGTCAATACGGACGAAGAGTCTGGTCAGACGATTATCTCGGGGATGGGAGAACTGCATCTCGATATTATCGTGGATCGTATGCGTCGTGAATTCAATGTCGAGGCGCAGGTGGGTGCACCACAGGTTGCCTACCGCGAAACGATTCGGTCAACTGTCGAGCAGGAAGGAAAGTTCGTGCGGCAGTCCGGTGGTCGTGGTCAGTTTGGGCATGTCTGGTTGCGTATCGAGCCTCAGGAGCCTGGTTCGGGTTATGAGTTTGTCAATGAGATCGTCGGCGGTGTAGTACCCAAGGAATATATTCCATCTGTCGACAAGGGCGTTCAGGAGCAGATGCAAAATGGTGTGATCGCCGGTTTTCCGGTCGTGGATGTAAAGGTGACGCTGTACGACGGTTCCTATCATGATGTGGATTCCAGTGAAATGGCCTTCAAGGTGGCCGGCTCCATGGCCTTCAAGGAAGGGGCACGTAAGGCCAATCCGGTATTGCTGGAGCCTATCATGAAGGTTGAGGTGGTTACACCTGAAGACTACATGGGTGATGTCGTGGGTGACCTCAATCGCCGTCGCGGGATCATTCAGGGAATGGATGACGGTGTGACTGGCAAGATTGTTCATGCCGAGGTGCCGCTTTCCGAAATGTTCGGTTATGCCACGGATTTGCGCTCGGCTACGCAGGGTCGGGCCAGTTACTCGATGGAATTCAAGAAGTATGCCGAGACACCTGCCAATGTTGCAGAGGAAGTCATTAAAAAGGCCAGCAGTTAGTTTAGTCAGGTATTTTAAGTATAGATATTTAAGGAGTAGGGTGTGTCCAAGGAAAAATTTGAGAGAACCAAGCCGCATGTCAACGTAGGAACGATCGGACATGTAGACCACGGAAAGACGACGCTGACGGCGGCGCTGACCA
>RFGN01000679.1 GCA_003696645.1 Gammaproteobacteria bacterium
GCATCCTGATTCTGACGAAAAGGGTCTCACGGGTGCGCAATGGGTTTACGATGGGTGGGCAGTTGGTCCACGGTTGGTGGACAATTGGGGGTTTGGGGTTTGGGGTTGGGGTTTGATTCAACAGCAGCCCTTCGCAGTCCAAACGCAGCCTTCCGCAGCTTCTTCAAACCTTTCCATCGGCGCGGAGCGCCAGCCCCCTTGGTAGCAGAAGAAATCGGGAAAACCCAGCGGCGCAGCGCGACGCCCCCCTTTGGTCAGGGGAAATGGAAGAAGGTCGGGCGCACCGGAAAGGTGCACCCGACCGACGTTACTCGGGTGGAGCTTCCCGCTCCGCCCGAGCTTGAATGGCTGTTTCCAAACTGTAGGCAGGTCGCGCTGTGCTGCGAAGGTTCTTTCATCGTTCATGGCTACCCAATGGGTGTGCCCCTCCGGGTCGCTTTTCTGTGATAGGACGATGGAAAAACCTGAAAACAAGAGGAAAAAAATCGCTTCCAAACCCACCCCCCCCTCACACCCAACCCTGAACTCTCCACTCAGCCTGATTATCCTGCCTGCCCGTATGGGAACGTCCTGCTTGTCCGTAGGGAGGCATCCTGATTCTGACCAGGTGGAGGTGCCTGCGGGAAAAAAACTTTAATTTCGATGCGCTCCTTCGTCGAGGGTTAATTCACGGTTCATGAAACGATTGGATCCCAAACACCCGCACTACGAAGCTCTTCGACGGCTGAAAGCCGAACTGGCCGCCCTGTACGGCTCCAAGTTGGCCAAAGTGATCCTCTACGGCTCCTATGCCCGGGGAGATTACCACGCCGACTCCGACATGGACATTTTGGTCGTCTTGAAAAAGCCTGCGATTTCCCTCGCCCGGGAACTGGAGCGAATAGCGCGTCTCGCCGTCCGCTTTGACCTCCAGAACGCTACCTGGGCCAGTCTCTTGCCCCTGCCTGAAGAGCGTCTCCAAGACCCCGATACCACCTTCCTGAAAAATGTCCTGGCTGAAGGGAGAGAGATATGGTGATATTGTGCAAGAAAGGCCCTAAAACTTAAGATGATTTATTTCAGGATGCAAAAAATATTCATTTTGCTCAGTTCATCAATAAACCCCTTTTCTTTATCCTGGGCAAAGGCGGCAGAATAGGGTTCCTTTTTGTCTAAATCCTTCCAAACAATTATTACGTACCTGTAGCCCATTCGATAGATCAATGCTTGGCCAATCGCGGACCGAAAGCTCTCAGTTCCTTTAATAATTTTTAC
>RFGN01000680.1 GCA_003696645.1 Gammaproteobacteria bacterium
GCTTCATAGTCCAACTGGTTGAGCGCCATGAACTGGCGAATCCAGCTGTACTGAATGCCCGCCCCATTGATGCAGAGCAATACGCCTATCCTGGGATTTTCGGCGGTGTGATTCACATGAAGGAAACTGTTGACCCGTGACTGCGGATCGAAAACAGCCTGATCGGTGATTCCATAGACCACACCTGAGGTTCCACCGGTGGCAGCCGCCTCGCCGGGCTTCGTCACGTTGAGGCTCATGGCATTGTTGGGCTGGTCGCCGGCACGGTAGCCAATCTTGATTCCCGGTTTTAATCCGAGTTCCTCGGCAGCGCGACTGGTCAGCAACCCTTGATTGCTGATGTTTGGAAGAAGGTCCGGAATGAGGTCTGGTGAAATATCGAAATGGTCGAGCAGAAGGGAGGAAACACCGTGCTTCCGGTAATCCCACAAAATGGCTTCGGAAAGCCCGCCCGGAGTGGTGGCCACCCTGCCGGTCATGCGCATGGCAATGTAATCGCCCGGCAGCATCATTTTGTATGCCCTTCGGTAAACTTCGGGTTCATTTTCTTTGACCCAGGCAAGCTTGGCGGCGGTGAAGTTGCCGGGGGAATTGAGCAGTTGTTGAAGGCACCGCTCCTCCCCTATTTCCCGGAAGGCCCTTTCGCCAATTTCAACGGCCCTGCTGTCGCACCAGATGATGGCAGGCCGCAGGGGCTTCAGCTTGTCATCGATGAGCACCAGGCCGTGCATCTGGTAAGAGATGCCAATGCCTTCCACCAGGCTCATTTCCTTCGGAAAAAGGCTGGTGAGTTTCTTCGTGGCAATTACCAACTGCTGCCACCACATTTCGGGTTCTTGTTCCGCCCAGTCAGGCCTGCGTGAGGAGATGGGCATTTCTGAATCTGGAGCGTGAACGGTGGCAAGAACACGACCATCAGCAGCGGCAACGAGGGCTGCTTTTACAGAAGAGCTTCCTATGTCGTATCCCAATAGGTACATTCCGCTATGGATTGGCACTGAAAGTTCCAATAGAGCAAATAGCTCAAACAAAGATCCGGCTTGGCAGGACTTTAGGTCAGCGCCGTTTTGCCCCTCGGCAGGCGGAGATGAAGTAGCAGGATCCATTCCCTGCCTCATTTGGCCATTCGCCCTTCGGGCAATGCTTCAGCAATATGAGGAGCTAACTTAGGGATTAGAATCTGATTTTTTTTTTACATGATCACCCTTATCCATGTGTAGCTTCCAGCCTCGATGCACTCGGCACCTGGAGCGTCAGCCCTTATCGCTGCCTCGTTGCCTCACCACTTCAAACAGCACCACCGCTGCTGATGCCGAGAGATTGAGTGAATCCACCTGCCCCGCCATGGGGATGATGATGCGCTGATCGGCATTTTGCAACCAGAAATGTGTCACTCCCGCCGACTCCGAACCCAGCACCAGCGCACAACCCACTTTCAGATCGCAGTCATACAATGATTTTGAAGCCTCCAGGCTGGTGGTCATCACCGTGATATCGTTTTGCCGGAGCCAGTTCAGGGCCTCTTCA
>RFGN01000108.1 GCA_003696645.1 Gammaproteobacteria bacterium
GACGATGCCGAGGGCGCCAGCCTGGATGAGTGGTTCGAGTAATACGTTGTTCATGATGCTTCCGGTCTCCACTGCCCCTGGGAAATCCCGAAGGGGGTGAAGGCCGCTCCCTGGCACGAAAAAAGCCGCTCCATGACTTGTATGCCATTGGGGGCAGCTTTTTTGAATACGGGCTAATTCTGGCTTTTTTGTTCGGTTTTGTAAATAGGGGCTGCGCGCGGGGCATCTGCGGTTACGCTCCGGTTAAGGTGGGGAGAAAAGGACACTATTGGGTCAACAAGAAGGAAAAGTGAATGATCATTCCCATTTAACCATAGGACGATTCTTTTTGCATACCTCTATCAACTCTTGTGTTCGATCATGTCTCTCACAGTAGAGTATTAATTCGCTGGATTTATCAGAAAGTGTGGAACCAGGAATATCTTCAAATTCAACACCTAACTCAAAACACAATTCGTTTAATTCCGCTATATCGAAATGGGTTAAAAGGAGGTCTCGAAGTCTGCGAGGAGAAATTGGTTGCTCAACATTGGTGGTGGTTTCGCTTTCAACTGTTACACCTTTACTGCTACTGATGTTGCCCATGGAAATGTTGTAACCTATAACTTTGTCTCCGCTGACCTTATCGCCTGCAACATAATCACCACCTATAAAGTCTTTCTCCTCAAATCCAGGTTGTGATTTGGCTTCCAAATTTGCGAGTTTCGCCCGGCTCTGCATCGTAATCGGGTGGTTAGAACCAAGTGTTTTTTCAAAGATAGCCAACGCCCGTTCGTAATATGGCCGTGCCCCCGCCAGATCCCCCATCGCGCGCAGTAGGCCGCCCAGATTGTTGAGGCTTTGGGCGGTGTTGGGGTGGTCAGGACTGAACCTCTCGAAGACCGCTAGACTCAGCCGGTACAGCCGTTCCGCTTCCTCGTATTGCCCCCGCGTCCTCAGCAAGTCCGCCAGCGACGACTGCGTCACCGCCACCGAGTGGCTGTCCCCCAGCTTCTCAAACACATCCAGACTTTCCCGGTACAGCCGTTCCGCTTCCTCGTACTGCCCCCGCGTCCGCAGCAAGTCCGCCAGCGACGACTGCGTCA
>RFGN01000681.1 GCA_003696645.1 Gammaproteobacteria bacterium
CACAAAAAAGGCATTGTAGTCTGCTGTCCCTGGCTGGATACCCTTGGCGGCCAGACCCGCATTGACCAGTGGACTGATCTCTGTCGAATGGCTGGCGATATCCGCATAGATTCCACCAGGATTGGCCAGAACATAGGTCTGGATATTGGGTTCAACCGCAGCCAACAGGGTTCCAAGAATACCGCCATTGGAGTGACCGACAAACGAGATTGGTGGATTATTCGTGTTTGCAGAAGTCTTCACCATCAAATCAGGGGTATTATCGGCTCCAGGCGCTCCAGTGGTATTGTTCACCACATCCATGCTCTGTACCTCAAGCAACCGGGTCAGATGGATCAGGTCGGCCACCGACTGGCGGATATTGTCCCTGAAGGTCAGCAGGCTCTGCAGGTTAAGATACCACTGCCCACTGCTGTCAGCCTGACCATCCGGTACATTGGTGGTGATCTTGCCATTTGCATCCTGCGTTACGAGATCAAGGCCAAACGTACGGCTGCCATGCAGCACCGAATCGATGGCTATGGCAGCAAAACCGGCCTGGGCCAGACTGTTGGCGATGCCAAACATGGCGGTCTTGTCCACGGTAAAGCCGTGCTGAAAGATCACGACTGGCCAAGGCCCGGTACTGTTGGGGATCGTCAATAGAAAAG
Organism: Gammaproteobacteria bacterium; assembly: GCA_003696645.1. GTDB lineage: Bacteria > Pseudomonadota > Gammaproteobacteria > J025 > J025 > J025. The sequence continues at coordinate 651 of RFGN01000681.1, forward strand.
GAACATTTTCTGTAGACTTGATCGTCGGCAGACCTGTAGTGGTATTCATGGAGAAATGATCGGTCACCGCACCCGGGAGAACGCCATTGGCCAGATCGCCTGTGCCATCATTGCTGAGATAATAGGGCAGTTTCACCGCACCCGTAACGACACTGGCGATCTTGTTGAAACTTCCTGCATTGAAGGCAGTCTGCAAAGCACCACCTTGGGTACTGGCAAAATTCGACATCGTCGTGGCGCCGAGACCTGTGCCAGCATAGATAAAATTGGCCGATGCCGGTGGATTGTTGACACTGTCGGCCCGTATTGCCGGCAGCACCTTGTTCAGTGTCTGCGTCTTGAAGGTCCAGGCCAGTGCGACGGTGGCCGCCGGAATCCCTTGTGCCTCGGCAGCGGACAGATAGCTCTGGGTAAGTTGACGTAGCGGTTCCAGTGACTGCGCCTGGGTATCGGTCAGCAGGGAAAACTGGCTGTTTCCGGCTCCGTCTACCAAGGGAGCCGATCCTTTTGCCAGGCCAAAGGTGGAAGACGGCACCAGAGGGAGCCCGTTGGTACTCTTGATATCGCTGGTCAGAACCACCAGATAGCGGGTATTCGATTTGAGGGGGAAAAGCGGCTGGATGGACAGTGTGGTATCCCCAACCAGACTGACCTGATATTCCGTAGCGCCGAGTTCACGGACCACACTGGTGATGGCCCCCTGAAGGGTAGTCGTAACCTCAAAGACATGCACACCGTCTGCCAGCGTGGCCGGATCGGCTGCCACCGCAAAGGTGGTGGTGATCGGAGCGAGGGTGGAAAATCCATCCAGGGTATTCATTGCCACCTTCGGATCTCCTAGATCATTGGGATTGGCTACCGGAATATTCAGCGTGCCATCTGTTGTATCGGTAAACAGGAGATCATCAGGGAACGGAATCTTGCTGGCCGATGGATCGAATATGGCCTCGAATTTGGGTTGACCAGTATCCACAGCGGCCCCCTGTCCAGAGGTGTCATCACAACCTTGAAGCAGCAGCGCATAAATAAACAGAAGCAGAGTAATGGCAATACGTGGCATAAGCGTCTCCCCTTACAACGCGCATGGATCGTTGCTCCGGTTCTCAACCGTCTGTGGTCCCGACGAGTCGAAGTCTCGACTCAGGCCCACATGATCGAGCGGGAGCGAGCGAGGCAGGCACGTTATCCGTTTTTAGTGTGTGGCCCTTACCAGGGATCTCCCAATCCAGTACCGATTCTGGTACCAGTACCTAGTAGATCATAGAACCCTCGGGATGACAAGCTTCCAGCCTTGAACTGAAGACTGAGAGGCACACTGATTGGCTAGCGGTTGATCAATAAAAGTATCAGCGCCAGACTTCCAACCCCAAGTGCTGTCCAGGCCTGTTTCTTCAAGGCCGGCGTACTCTGTGCCATCCACACACCACTGATGAGGATCAGCATCAGGGCCGATACCATCAACACGGCAATGGCCTTGAACAGGGTGCCGGCATTGGCGGTATGGAACTGCATCAACTGGGCCAGAAAACTTCGTTGCTTGACCTTGACCAGCAAACGTTTAGCTCCAGCCTTCTGACTGAAACTGACAGTATTCTTCAGATCCTTCCACACAAAGACGTAGCGATTCTTCTTCTTGCTCAATATCGGTTCGCTCTCCGGCACGGGCAGTTTTCGGGCCTCCAGGGCCTCTCGTACGGTCCAGACGACATCATCAAGGTTGGGACTGAAAGGCTCGTCCAGTTCGATTTTCAGGGTTGTCTCATTGGTATGCCCCTTGATGTCCAGGGTATACAGCACACCACCAATAAAATAGGTGGCTGCAATGGGTAGAAAAAAACAGGCCAGCAGTGCATGCCACTGCATCAGTTTGAATCGAGTGATCTTGAACATGAAAACCCTGAAAGGAGTGTTAGTTAGAAACCAAGTACATCATGCATATCATACAACCCAGGGGGTTTTCCACTCAACCACACAGCAGCACGAACTGCCCCATTGGCAAAGGTCATGCGACTGGAGGCCTTGTGTGTCAGTTCGATGCGTTCGCCATCGAGAGCAAACATTGCAGTATGTTCGCCAACAATATCACCAGCGCGAATGGTTGAAAAACCGATCGTCTGCTCAGCACGTTCCCCGGTATGACCTTCTCGCCCATATATGGCGTGTTCTTTCAGATCAATACCAAGTGTGCCTGCAATCACCTCACCCATGCGCAAAGCCGTACCAGAGGGGGCATCGACCTTGTGACGATGATGCGCTTCAATGATCTCGATATCTGCATCACTGCCGATCGTTTTCGACAAGGTTTCAAGAAGCTTCAGGCAAATATTGACCCCAACACTCATATTGGCAGCCATCATGATGGGTATATGCCTTGTCGCATCCTGAATATTGGACTTCTGCTTTTCATTGAACCCTGTCGTGCCAACAACCAGTGCTGTTCGTGCGGAAAGACAGTATTTCAGCAATTGCATCGTTCCATCAGGGCGAGAGAAATCAATGATCACATCCACTCCAGTCAGGCGTTCTTCAGAGATGTCTGATATCTCGATGCCATTCGGATCTTCACCGGCATGGATACCGGAATCTTTCCCAAGCAGCGGGCTTTCTGCATGATCCAGTGCAGCGACCAATGATGCATCAGGGGATATGGAGCAGGCTCTGACCAACGCCTGTCCCATTCGACCACCAGCCCCAAGAATTCCGATTCTAACCATGTCTATACCTTGATGTTATCAAAAAATTCCTTGACCTTATCCAGCCAGCCTTTTGAGTGTGGGCTATGTTTATGGGCGTTTTTCTGCATTGATTCCTCAAACTCTGTCAGGATCTCCTTTTGTCTGGGCGTGAGATTTACTGGTGTTTCCACAATCAGGCGACAATAGAGGTCTCCAATCTCACCCCCATGCACAGACTTGACCCCCTTACCTCGCAGACGAAAAAGTTTGCCTGACTGGGTTCCTGGACTGACTTTCAACTTGACCTTCCCACTCAGCGTCGGGGCCTCAATCTCTCCACCCAATGCGGCAGTAGGAAAGCTGATTGGTACCTCGCAGTGCAGATCATTGCCATTTCGCGTAAAGATTGGATGAGGTTTGAGCACTACCTGCACATAAAGATCACCTGGCTGACCACCCTGCTCTCCAGCGTGGCCTTCACCGGACAGACGGATCCGATCGCCATCATCAACTCCGGGAGGAATCTTGACAGACAGGGTACGGGTTTCATTTTGCACACCAGTGCCACGACAGTCCGGACAAGGATTGGAGATGATCTTGCCTTCACCATGACATTGTGGACAGGTCTGTTGAATGGCAAAAAATCCCTGCTGGACTCTGACCTGTCCCACACC
>RFGN01000682.1 GCA_003696645.1 Gammaproteobacteria bacterium
ACATAACCAGGCAATGCAGTGGACGCTCATGACGCCTGTCACGTCTTTTGCAGAGCAAAAGTCGCGCCAGGCTGTTCGCGCCACTGATTGCAGGCGTTACATGCGCGATGGCTGTCGGTAAGGTAAAAAGGATTCAGCAGCACAGGCAAATCTGATGAATGGCTTGGATCGGCTGGCTTCCGGATTGAATGCGGCATTCAGTCGCGCTCGGTGGCTGTCGGTTCCGCCCAGTGGCAGAAGGTTCCGGTGGCGGCATCCCGGTCCCGGGTCCTTTGTAGCGCCGCTTCTTCCAGCAACCGCTCGTGCCACCTGGAACGTCTGCACATGTAACCAGGGCATGCAACTGACAGGTCAAAAGCGTCATGCCTTTTGCAGGTCGCAAAAGTCACGCCGCTTTTGCCCTGCAGCTGATGCCGAGCGTTAGGCATCGGGAGGAAAATACGATGCGCCATTTACCGGTCGTGATTCTCACGGTTCTTGTGACAGCATGTTCGGCTACGTATACCCAAACTCGACCGGCGGCGTACTACGAACAAGACAAGCCTGTTGCAGATGAGCCGGAGTCGCTGTTCAGTTCCGATGCAGCGGTGTTGTCAGATGAGGAAATCGCCAGGATTCTGACGTTTCGCTACCGGAAGCCGGAACTGGCTCGTATAGCGATATTGCCGTTTGGCTGGCGTAACTGGTCGGGCTGGTCTGAAGAAATGGCTATTTCCACTGATAACCTTAACCGCAAGCTGATAGACACATTAAACGCAGCCGACAATATTTACGATGCATCGTTTCTACCATCAATTCTCGTTCCGGATAAGAAGACGGTGCCTTATCTGAGAGAAGCAGCGGCGCGATATCAGGCAGACCTGCTGCTGATATTTCGTTCCGCTTGCGCGTCTTTCCAGAAGTACCGGCTGTTCGCGCCGGACAAGACCAGGGCGTATTGTAATGTCGAGGCGGTTTTGCTCGATGTCCGCACTGGACTGGTACCGTTTACGGCCAACGCGACACGCAGTTTCGACTCGGTAAAGACAGATCAGGATTTCAACCTACGCGAGGCGGTGCTTCGATCGGAACTCAATGCTATCAGTGACGCCTTGGGAGAAATTTCGTCAGCCACTGTTCGTTTCCTGAGCGGCCCTGGGGATTCCGATGCCTAACCAGGCAATGCAGTGGACGCTTACTCGCTTGTCACTTTGCTTGCCTGCGCAAGCAAACCGCCAAGCTCGACGCGCCACTGATTGCAAGCGTTAGGCATCTATGCAGTCTTTTCCTAGCGATATTGTCTTCTACCGCCGTCACTGGCGGCGAAATCTGAGCGCTGTTTGTACGATCGGCGGCCTCCTGATTCTCGTTACGATTTCCCCTCCTGGTGTTCAAAACTTCGCCGTCGGACTCTATTTGTGCATTGGTATCGCTGGCTCGATATTGATCAGGGGCGAAACCATAGACAAAGTGATGTTAACGCTACTGACGGTTATTCTTGTTTCAGGCTATCTGTGGTGGGCCAATCGATGGTCTATCGAGGTCGGTGAGGGGGTTACGATTTTCTTTTTCTTTGCAGCGTTTGCCTCGTTAGCTGGCGTAGTCATAGCAGAGGGAGTCCGCTGGATCATGAGCAGGCCCGACCACGATGCCTAACCAGTGCGAGCAACGGACGCCCTTGTCTGTCACGCTTTTTGCGTGCGCAAAAATCGCGCCAGCCGGCGGGCGCCGCTGTCGCAGGCGTTAGGTTCACCTTGGCAGCACAGTGCTGGATTTGCGGCGCACTCGCTGACTCAAGGGAGCATTTGGTCAAAGCGTCCGATTTGAGGCTCTTTTTCGGAGACGTATCTCCTTGTAAACCGCTGCACCTTCATCACGATAACCGTCGCAATATCAAGATATACAGCGCAAAGTCGAATAAGCTCAAAACGTCCAAAGTCATCTGTCGCCGCTGCAACGACACAGACACGTCGAATTATGATGAAGCCTGGAGCCGCCTTATTCGTGCTCTTCACAGGGATTGGCAAACAATTAAAATTACAAGGAGATTCAAGCTGCAAAGGGCCTTTCCAGGGACAAGCAGCAAACAAGCGCTCAATTGCCATCTCTTCTTCGTGAAGCTATTTGGTTGCCGAATAGTTGACGAGAAAATGCCGATTGATGTGACACCATTCGCTTTCAGCCTACGGTCGGCTACACCGCACCCAACAATGTTTTTGACGTTTAACGCGCGAAACCTACCGGAAAAGAAACTACGGTACGCGGGCGTAAGTGCCGTAGAGGGGCATGAGAGATTTGGAGTTTGCACCATGGCTTCTTGGTACTACACTCTCGCAGAACTCGACGTCCAAGTTACTTGGTTCAATGCGCCTCCAGTGCGAAACGTTCCATACGCATGGCATCCGTCCAAGAGCGGAAAGATCCTCAAATTCCGACCGAGGTGAACCTAACAAGGCAATGCAGTGGACGCTTACTCGCTTGTCACTTTGCTTGCCTACGCAAGCAAACCGCCAAGCTCGGCACGCCACTGATTGCAGGCGTTAGGGTGCTGGCATTGTGGCCGCGAGAAACGCTCAGCTTGCGATCAAGGCCCTGGAAGCGGAGTATTCCAAACTTCATGCACAGTCCTTTGAGAAAGTTAAAGAACTTCCGGACTACTCTGAGCTCCCG
>RFGN01000683.1 GCA_003696645.1 Gammaproteobacteria bacterium
CCTAATAATGTTATGAAGAAATGGAAAGAAGATTTGAAGAGTCGGGGGATTCGGTATAACAACCAATTCAGTAAAGATGCTCGTTATTTCTGGGAGGAATACTTGGATAAATGTATTCGCAATAGTATCCGTGATGATGATAAATTTGTGATTTCACTTAAGATCGAAAAATGTTTCAGAAAGCATCGTGATATAATTAGAGAACTGATGGCAAACACGTGGATGGATTTCAGAATACCATCTAAGGCGCGTTTCCATTACCCCGGGCGAATCGGTTTTCGGGGTAAGGTGAGGATCACACGTATCTGGGATCTTGGAACCAAGAAGCAGATTTACCCAAAACCTATCAATGAAGGTCGCAATCCAGTCGTGATGTATCATGTGACCCCATTGGGGAATGTTCCTTCTATCCTGAAGCATGGCTTGATTCCAAAATTTGGCGGTGGGAATTTCGACGATCACTTGGAGACAATCGGTGGGGTTTACATGACGCGGGATATAGATGACTCTTTGTTTATCCTGAGTGACATTCCTGGGCCAAAGGCCGTGGTCGAGATTCGCGTGGATCGGGGAGCCCTGAAAGCAGATGAGGATCGCATCATTGATGCGATCCAGAATGGGATCGCTGAGGCGAGCAAATCAACCTCAGTCAGGTTCCCGATTGTTTATAGCATAATTCGACATATCAGGCGGAAACTGGAACGATACAACATCAAGTATAACAAGCAATTCTTAGAGGACTTGTATGTCTTTGTTGATGAGATATTGAATCATGCACGAAAAGAGGCATACCCAGAGAAAGAATGGTATTACACTTCGGATTTCAGGATATGGTTGCATCGTCAACGAGAGGATCTGGAACGACTATTCAATAATACTTGGATGGATCCGAATGTTGACAAATATGGGAGGGTGACATTCCACTATCCCGGAAAGATCGGTTTCAGGGGAAAGGTCAGGATTATCAAGATTTGGAACCATGAGACTGGTGAGGTAATATACCCACCAGAAGGAAAGAAGAAACCTCTAACAGAAACCTTGAAGAAAGTCAACGGTAAGTGGGCGATTGTGTCCAAAAAGACGGGGAAGCCCCTTAGATACTACAAGGGTCATAAGGACAAGCCATCAAAAGAATGGGTGCGTCAGCAGGAACGGGAAATTCAGATGTTCAAGCACATGCGGGAAAGTCGCCCCAAGCGTTTTAATTTCAACCTGCTGACAGAGGCCACGAAGAATGGATATGCTGGCATCATAGCCGTTACTAAGGATGGGCAGGTCTTATTGCTGAAACGCGCTAATGGGTTCACGTATCCGAACCAGTGGAATGCTCCAGGGGGCGGTATCGAGGATAACGAGAATCCGCTTCAGGCCGCCTATCGAGAATTTCAGGAGGAAGCAGGGGTTGATCTTCGGAGGGCTGGCAAGCCATACTATCTTGGTAAGACCCGCACTCCGAAAGGGGCCGATTACCATAACTTCCTGATTGTGGTTGATAAACCCTTCAAGGTTCGGCTCAACAAGGAGAACACAGATGCCGGGTGGTTCTCGTTCGAGGATCTTCCACGACCGATTATCCGCCCGCTCGTTAGTGTGCTGAACCGAGTAAAGAAGATGATTGAAAACAAGTCTCGGTGATGCTATCTTAAGCTCACCGAGAGTATCAAAAGGAGGATGATCGGTGAGACACAGAGAATACGAGGATGACATCACCACATACGCCATCTTCGTGGATAATCCAGAGGATGAGCGTCCAGAGGAACGTGGGCTGGAGGTGTTCCCAGCGAAAAACATGGTTATCCCTCCACGAATTATCGAGGGATTGGCTAAGCTGAGCCATGCTTCCGTTGAGGATGTCATCTACACGACAATGGAGACTCTTAGAAAGGATAACCCGGATATCGATTTCGTGGTGGTGTCGCTGGATCTGGAAAGCGCGCTCGCGCTGGAAGCAGCTGCCAATTGTTACACGCTTCACTAAATACAGAGCAGGGGTTAACCCAACAAAGGAGCGACAACCATGAAGAATTTTGATTTCGACGATATTGAGAGCCTCGAAAGCCTCGGAGGGTATCATCGGGATACTGACATGGAAGATGAAACGGATGATCTTCTGGTAGAGGAAAACCCAGATTTCGAAGAATGGTTCAAAGAAGTGCTGGAGCTACTCGAAGACCGTTACGGGATTTTCCCGGAAGAAGTCTCCGAGGAAGACTTTATGGCGTATCATGACGAAGGACTGAGCCCCGAGGAAGCAGTCAAGGAATTTGCTGATGAGCGAATGCTTATCGATTTGGGCTCTTAAATTTTGTTGACTAGTGTATTGGTGGTGGTGTATCCTAGACCACTATTCAGCAGTGCGGTCTGGACCACCGAGGAATGGTCCTTGGATGAGTCCTGTTGAACAGCCACCACGATAAATTCGTATCCAATGGATGGCTGTGATCCATATGCTGTTTCATCAACATCTGGAACAAATCTGACCTCGGCACTCACTGCCGGGGTCAATTCATTGAGCGCCTTGGTAATTGCGTCAATCGTCTGTGGGATAATCGCTCCAGGTGTGAGAGAAGTGCGAACTTGGTATAGGACGATGGTTTGCAAGATAGCAGGCGCGCCGAACTCCAATTTCCAATACCCGGTGATCTCATGGCGACCTACGCGGTATCCGGCAGCAGTCATGGTATCTCGGAATTGCCGCTGCAGGTCCGTCAACGCATCGTCAACAGAAGGATCTCCCAATGGGTCACCCATCTGGACAGAATGATAGTAGGCGAAAGTTCTGCCCTGGAAGGCAGCCGCGCGAATCTCCTTCTCGGCAAGCGTGACTTCGAGTTGAAGCTCGTTAGCAGTGTTCTTTGCGATGGATGCCTGCGCCAAGCTATAGGCTTCTGCTGCCGAATAAGTCATTCTTC
>RFGN01000684.1 GCA_003696645.1 Gammaproteobacteria bacterium
TCAACCTTCGCACCAATTCCAGGTTGTCGTTGGTGATACTCCACTCAACCTCGTACAGAGCGTGTATCGTGTCCATCAGGTAGTACCAGGACACCTCAGTCGACAGGTGAGCGAGTGCGCCAGCTATTGCACAATTGAACTCCGAGGTAGCCTCAATGTCAGGAAGCCACCACACTCTCGAATCGTCCTGAAGTTTGACTGCCAGCTCACCGTAAGTGACAGATGCGTTTTCGGTGAGTGCCCTCCCAAGACTGCGCCCAGCTTGGAGAAACCTTGAGGGCGATGCGCTCGAATCCGGATAACACCTGAACTTTACGTCGGGCGGGAGCCCAACCGCCCTCATCAGCACTGTCCTTGGGCTGGCAAATCCATTGTCACTCCACTTGGAAATGCCTGATATTGCCCACCAGGCGAATGCGCCAATGGCCAATGCCGTCTTGTTCTCTTCACGATCCCAGTCCTCTGGAATGTCCTTCGGGACCAGGACCGCAAGGCGCTCATTTCCGTACAGGATGTCGATCACTTTGCCTCCCGTTGGGGGAGGGTGGGACGAACCCAACCCTCCCCCGGGCACCCTGGCTCAGCCGTTCTTCAGCCCCGGAGCCAGGATGATCCGGTCCCCGTCCTTGGGGACGTATTCATCGATGTCCTCGACCACCACCCCGTTGACTCGGGGCAGGGCGTCGGACACCCCCAGCTCGTTCATGAGCTGTTCCAGGGTCTGACCGGTTGCCTCGATCCTCTGGACCGGCCGTCCTGCGATGTACACCCGAATGCTCATAATGACTCTCCTTTTGGCGGCGAGCCGCCGGTTGGTCCGTACAGTCAGCCTGTACGGGTTGGTTACTCCTCACTGGTGGCATCCAGAACCCCCGTTGCGATGGTTCTGCTACGCCCACCTGAGCTTTGCCAAGGCACCAACTGGACCTCGAATCGATCCACGTCACCATCCGCCCAAGTGGTGACCTTGATCGCTCCTCTCCACCCTGCTGCGTATGTCACTAGCTGGATGTGTGCCAGTCTGGTTGCTGGTGACTTTCCTCTTCCCCACACTTCACCCTTGAACCTTGCCATCACACCACCTCATCCTTCAGCTCTGATACCAGTACCCTGTCCAGGTACACATCGAGCTTGTTGTTACGGTTCGCCAACCCCATGATGACCCCGACTATGTGGTCGTCCCGATAGACAGCCAGCGCTCCGCTGTTGTCCTCTGGGTCGAACCCCA
>RFGN01000685.1 GCA_003696645.1 Gammaproteobacteria bacterium
AAAGGGTGATATCTCTCAGGCAGAGGTCCTCTTTACCAAGGCCAAGGCACTGAATCCGATGGATTTCGAGACCCGTATGCGGATTGCCCGGATCTACTATCAGAATGCAGGAATGGAGGCCAATGCTCTGGAGGAGTATTGGCAGATCATTGCGTTGGCCAAGGGTACACCCTATGCCGAAAAGGCGCAGGCACAGCTGGATCGGCTGTTGCTCGGGGTGTCTTCGTCTGATCTCAGTGTGGCTGAAGAGAGCGAAAGAAGACGGTTGAATATCAGCGTGGAAGAGGATTTTCTCAAGCCTCAGACCTCTGAAACTGAAGAGACGGCTCCCGAGAAGCACCTGTTTCTCAAGGATTTTCGATTCAACGGCTATTTGCGGAATGAAACGGCCTATCGCTTTAGGGAACCCCGCAGCTTTACCAAGATCCGAAATACGCTCAATCTGGAGGTATCCATGCCACTGGGAAGCAAGATGAGCTTTACCGCCAGTGGCTGGGCCTATCACGATTCGGTCTATGATCTGTTCAACTATGACACCATTACAGCAAGATTCAGAAGAGAAGAGGGACAGCCCCTCGTATTCATTGAACAGCTCAGTGAGGAAAAAGACTCTGATGTGGCCGATCTGAGGGAATTCTATCTGGATGTCTTTCTGAGCAGTATGGATCTACGCATCGGGAAGCAATGGGTTGTTTGGGGCGTTCTTGAAGGGATTCGTATTGTGGACGAGATCAACCCCTACGATTTTCGAGAATTGATCATGCCGGATCTTCTCGATTTTCGTGTTCCATTGTGGACCGTCAAGGCAGATTATTATTCGCCGATTGGGGATATAGAACTGTTGTGGATCCCTGATGTGCAGTTTCACAAACCGGCCCCCCCGGGATCGGAGTGGGAGTTGTTGCAGGCCGTGCCCAATACCGTCACGCCGGATCGATGGGATCTGAAAAATTCGGAATTGGGGATTCGACTTTCCCGTGAGGTTCTGGGGATGGATATGTCATTCAGTTATTTCTATACCTGGGATGATTTTCCGGTTATCTTTCGTCGGGTTCGCCTGTTGGAAAATGAAGATCCCATATTTTTTCCAACCTATACTCGCATTCACATGTTTGGCAGTACCTTTACCCGACAAACCGGACCGGTGATCCTGAAGGGCGAAATTGCCTATGTTCTGAACAAGTATTTTGGAATTGCCGATATTGATGTTGAAGGGGCGTTTGATTCCAATGGAAACCCCAAGGGCGATGGATTCCTTGACAGGGATGGTGAGGC
>RFGN01000686.1 GCA_003696645.1 Gammaproteobacteria bacterium
GATATATAAAACTAGCGGCAAACAAGTAAAAGTGGAGTACTCCAAGTCAGCCAAAGACATAATTTCGGTAAATCCATAATCTGAGTATCAATCACATGCACTCGGACAGCAAAATGCATAGCGACGAAGGAGCGGTGCTTTTTGCTGTCCGAGTGCATGTGAGGCGTTATGCGTCAGGCAATAGTGGCGTCCCTCAATGAGTGACCAAAACCTTTTCACACGGGACAAATACGAAGAGGAAATTGAGAAATACACTTCACTTCTTCAGGCAGCCGTTAAAGTTTCACATGCTTCTGGAGGCATTAAATCATCAACACGTTACATTCGCTCAACACAAATTGCCAGAACCATCAGATGATTCTTCCAGATCACTCTGCCTGTAACGCCATACAAAGGCTTTCCATATTACGTTGCCTTGAAGCCCAGAAGCCCTTGTTTACGCCAGTCTGTGCCTATAGATACTTCGATATTGCACGCCTTCTGGTCCGGAAACAGATTCCATCAGGTGGATATCGGTAATGGACCAATAAACAGATTCAATGGGTGTTTTTTTCAGGATATTCCCCTTCTCCGGCATGACCTTTCTCATCAGCGTTACATGGGGTTGGTAGTCACGGGATTCTATTGGCAGATTACACCGGTTCCTGATCTGGTCACGCAAGGTTTCTACCAGTTTAGACAAGGTATCTGGAACCTCACTGCATCCCGCCCACAGGATTTTCGGCCGTTTCCAGTAGCCCAGATGATCCAAATGGATTCTGAATCGGGAGAATGACAGATCTTCAGGCAAACAGGATTGCAGACATTCCAGGTCAGAGTCGTTGCAACTGCCGACAAAGACCAGGGTCATGTGAAGATTTTCCACGGGGACAAACCTTCCCTGCTTTTCCGGCAAGCTGTCCTTTACATTTTCATACAACGCCTGTCTCGCCTCGGCGTCCGGGTAGAGGGCGAAAAACAGTCGGTGTCGATTCATGTTCTCAGTCTACGAATCATGCCACACAGAGCAGCCTTCACGCTTTGCTTGCGTATCTGATGTCGATCACCCACGAATAAAAAGGCCTCTGAACTCACCTTTTCTCGAACTGCCCACCCTATCAGAACTGTCCCTACCGGTTTTTCTGGTGTTCCACCAGAAGGACCGGCAATGCCCGTCACCGATACGGCACAATCGCCCTGGCTATGCTGCAATGCCCCAACAACCATCGCACGGGCCACTTCGCGACTCACCGCCCCGTGATCTTCAATCATCGCTGCAGGAATCCCCAGCAACTCGCTCTTGGCTGCATTGCTGTAGGTGATGAAGCCTCGATCGTACCATTGCGAAGAACCGGCCACCTCGGTCAGTATCATGCCGATGCTCCCGCCGGTGCAGGATTCTGCCGTAGCGATCTTCCAGCCACGCCTGACAAGCAGCAAGCCCAGTTGCCGAGCCAGTTGGATGGATTCGGAATCAGTCTGGGGCATGTCCTTCCTCGGAAAGGTCCAGGTGATCCAGGGCATACAGGGTAGCACCAATAACGGCGGCTGGGATCACCAGAAGATTCATCACCGGTATTGCCAAAAAGAAGGCAATAGTCCCGCCGTAGCCGATCGCAGCGAATCTCTGCCCGGCAAGATTCTGTCGCTGTTGCGGGAATCGCCAGCCCTGCAGGGCCAGTGGATAATCAAAATATTCAAGAGCCAGCAACCAACCACTCAGGGCAAACATCAGCCATGGTGCCAACAGATTCACGGCAGGGATCCACGCCAGAATCAACGCCAACAGTCCAATCAGCACCAGCCATTTCAGGGTATACAAAGCACGAGAACCCGCCTCATGAATGGACTCACTGATGGTCAATGCCTGCCCGGCTGATTCCAAAGACTGGCCTTGGAGACGACTTACGGCTCGGGACAGGCTTTCATTGAAAGGAATGGCAATCCAGTGCATCACGACTGACAGCAATAGAAAACCGATCCAGAGCA
>RFGN01000687.1 GCA_003696645.1 Gammaproteobacteria bacterium
CGGATCTTCGAGGACACCCAAAGCGGTGCGCGGGCCAGTCGCCCCGGCCTGCAGGAGGCCCTGGACTATGCCCGCCCGGAAGACACCCTGGTGGTGTGGCGACTGGACCGTCTGGGCCGCTCCCTCAAGGACCTCATCGAGCTGGTCACCCGACTGGAAGACAACCGGATCGGCCTGAAAAGCCTGCAGGAATCCATCGACACCACCACCAGCTCCGGCAAACTGATCTTTCATCTCTTTGCCTCCCTGGCCGAGTTCGAGCGCAACCTCATCCGCGAACGCACCCACGCAGGCCTGCAGGCCGCAAGGGCTCGTGGCCGCAAGGGCGGCCGGCCCAAGGCCCTGGATCCGGAAAAACGCGCCCTGGCCCTGCAGCTGTACCACAGCAAACAGCACACCATCAAACAGATCTGTCAGATGATGGAGATCTCCAAGCCCACCCTCTACAAATACATCCAGGCCGGAAATTGACAACGGGCTATATTGCCATGACAATGGCTCTACTTCGTCGGAGAGGTGCTTTATCCGTCAAGCTGGCCGTTCAGGCGCTTCATTTGCATGCCCTGAGGCCTTGATGGATGGCACACAAAAACCCCGCAGACAAAGCATTTTCTGCGGGGTTTTTCTTATCCCTATCACTGCAAAATACTGCATTAAAGCACCACATCCCGGATGCCATCGGGGAGCAACAAACGTCCCGCGTTGTCCTGAATTTGCCGCAGACCGATCACGGATTCCGGAACAGATCGGTCATCATTGCCGCCATGATTATTTATGCCCTGACTGGTTTTTTCTTTAAATGCTCGTGCAGATCCGCTACGGATTCCTTTCCCGCCTTATCAAGTTCATCCCAGAAACTGTCCGGTTCTTTGTTATGCAGGGCCTTGATCATGATATACATTTCAAACAATATTCTGTCTCTTATGTATTCATGATTGCTCAGGCCCTTTAAAAAGGCATCCCTTGCAACCCTTGATGGAGTGACACCTCTCTTGGCGGCCTCATCTTTGAGTGACTCATACACATTATCGGGGACTCTAAAGCCAATGAAGTGGCCATACTTGTCTTTCATAACATTCCTCTTTGATATCATATGATATTTTCGTGATATCATATGATATCGTACCATCTATAACATTTTGATCTTCTTATATTTTTTGAATGTGCAGGATTTTTACATTTGTTATCAAATGATATCAATGATTTCATGTACAGATAACAGATTGATTTTCAAAGAAAATCAACGATTCCTTTTGTGTATCGGAGATCACTCAGGTGTGTAAAATTGGGCGAGCGGCCCTTGGGGCGCGATATCCGTAACGTTTTCGGAGAATGGCTGCAGAAAATCTCCGGGTAGATGCAAAAATCTTGACGGGATATACGAAGCTCTGCGCAGATTCTACGACGATTGGACAGGTATGAGCGGTTCGCATGAAAGACATTTGATGCAGGATCATCGCACCGCTTGATACCCAAAAGAAGACAGATTGTTTTCAGATTGGAGTAAAACACGGATCAAATTCATGCACAAACCGTGTTCAATCTGTCCCGCGATCATTTCATGATGACCATCAATCTGTCATCATTCCTGAGAAATATTTACGACAAAACAGTCACCCGGGACCCACCAACCGAAAGACATTCCTTCAATTTCTGATGCAAAAAAGATAACAGGACTGCAACCCATCCGCATGTAGATGGATACAGAATGGATTGCCGGCATGAACACTCCTGTCGCCAATCTGTACGAAAATCGTGACAGGAAACGAAAGAAAACGCCGCAGGTTCAGATCGCCATCCAGCCCAGGATGGTGCACAACCTTGTCACACTTTTGACAG
>RFGN01000688.1 GCA_003696645.1 Gammaproteobacteria bacterium
CACCCAGGCCAATCCGGGACAGGCAGTCACCTATACTGTTCAGGTCAGCAATACCGGGCAGGGCGTCGCCACCTCGGTGGTGCTGGACGATGTCCTGAGTCCGTATCTGAACTTTGGTGTCAACAGCTTTGGCGCCAATATGCCTTTCAGCTTTACCGACGGGGCAACGCCCTCCACGTTGACCCCGGGAACAGCCAGTTACACTGACAGGAATGGTGCCCCATATCCCGCCCTGACACCGGGTGCCAATGGTGCCTCGGCCAATTTTGATGGCAATGTCGGCGCCTGGACACTGCCCATGAACGGGAACATGCCGGCCGGCAGTTCTTTCAGTATTCAGTACAAGGCCGAGGTCCGCTAAACGGCCTGCTCCAGCGGATCGATGCATGCCATCAGTCTTGAAAAATCGTGCATTTTTTGCAAAATGCAGTGGCGTGGTAGAAACAGACAAGATGACCCAAGATGAATGAGAGTACGCTGACGCAAAAGTTCAAGGCAGGCGGAATCCATTTTCTGCTGAGCCTTGTCGTGATCTCGGCCTATCTGGCCATCGTATTCCTGCTGTGGTATCCGGAACCCTTCGCAACACTCGAAAAGGTCACCGATGCCGCCCGGGTTGTGATCGGGGTCGATCTGGTGATCGGTCCACTGCTCACCTTCTTGCTGTATAAAAAGGACAAGCCGGGGCTGCGTTTCGATCTGACCATGGTGGTCTTGCTGCAGGTATCGGCCCTGAGCTGGGGGATTCATATTACCTACTCGCAACGCCCGGTCTATGTAGCCTATGCCGAACAGTTGTTTTCGGTGGTGGCGGCAAGTGACCTGCAGGGGCAGAAACCGGAAGATCATGGTCTGTCCTCTTCGGGCTGGGGAGACCAGAAGATGGTCTTTGTCGATCTGCCCAAATCTCCGCAGGAGAAGCTTGATCTGGCGATGAAACATCCCAATCTGTATGCCCTGGTGGATCGTTATCGTCCCTTCAAGGCCCACCTGCAGGAGGTGTTGGAGGGCGCCGTGGACATGAACGATCAGATCAAGGAGTTCCCGGATATGCAAGCCACCTACGAGCAGTGGCTGAAGGCGCATGGCGGCAATGATCAGCCCTATGCCTTCATTCCCATTGAAGGGCGCAAGGGGTTGGCCTTTATCGTTCTCGATCGCCACAACGGCGACATGGTGGATATCTACAAGGGTTAGCAGGTCATTTGCCAAGTGGCAGCGTCATGATGCGGGAATGACGCTGCCAGTTGTACAGACCCTGCCGGTCCTTCGGCAGATCATCGGGGCTACCATAGTGAAAACCGCGTTCCAGAAACCAGTGCATGCTCTGCGTGGTCAGGATGAAAACCTGTTTCAACCGCAGTTTTTTCGCCTGCTTCAATGAATAATTCAACAGAATCTCCCCATAGCCCTGACGACGATAGGCCGGGTGTGTGGCCAGGCAGGCCAACTCGGCGGAAGCCGATTCCACATAGGGGTAAAGTGCCGCGCAGCCCAGAATCAGACCATCGCGATCAATGACGCTGAAATGATGGATATCCTGTTCCAGCCGTTCACGTGACCGGGGAATCAGGACGCCGGACTGTTCAAGGGGGCGCAGGATATCCATGATTCCGGCAATATCCTCGTGTGTGGCAGGGCGGATATCCTCGTAGGGGTCCGACGAGACCATCAGTCCGCTGCCATCGCGCGTCAGGATCTCGCACAGCAGGCAGCCATCCAGCTGATAATCCAGAAGGTGGCCACGATGAACCCCGTTTGCGACGGCCTGTACCAGGCAGCCAAGAAGCTCATGATCCTGTATCTTTGCTCTTGCCTCGGAGAGTGGCAGAAAGGCGGGGGGTTGGAGGCCAAGGGCCGAAGAGAAGGGTTCGCTCAGGTAGATCAGCTTGTCGGCCTTGAGCTGAATGGCGGCCTCCTGTGCCAGCTCTGTACTGGCAAGATTGAATACCTCGCCCGTTGCCGAATAACCGACCGGGGACAATAATACCATGGTACGTGTCTGCAGATGTTGTCGAATCGCCTGGATATCGATCCGCCGGACCCGACCGGCATGACCATAATCCACACCATCAAGAATCCCTACCGGTTGGGCCGCAATCAGATTGCCGGACATGATCCGCTGTCGGGGGTGCTGCATCAAAGAGGTGGCGCTGCCCATCGAAAAACGTGCCTCGATTTCCAGCTTGACCGCTCCAACTGCCTGCTGAATATGAGGCAGCATGGCCTGGGTTGTGATGCGTCGTCCCTGATCGAAATTGTATTCAAAGCCAGCCTTTTTCAGTGTGCGGTCCAGGGTCTGCCGGGCACCATGAACGAGCACCAACTGAATGCCCAGTGTGGACAGGAGCGTCAGATCATTGACGATATTGTGAAAGGCGTCGGAGAATACCGCAGTGTCTGGGAGATGTACAACAAACACCTTGTTCTGATGAAGATGAATATAGGGCAGGGCCTGACGCAGTGCCTCGGTGGTTTCACCGGAGCCGGCAGTGGCTCGCCGCGATCGTTCCCCATTTCCTGTAACCAACCATTCGGGGTTGACCTTGAGGATGTTCGCCAGGGCAAACAGATTCTCCGGCCGGATGTGGGTCACCTCGCCGTTCTCCCACTGGCTGACGGTTACTCGCGAGACACCAATCTGGCTGGCAAGCATGGCCTGTGAAAGGCTGTGTTGATGGCG
>RFGN01000689.1 GCA_003696645.1 Gammaproteobacteria bacterium
ATTGTAAAGAATGGACAGAAGTTTCTTGAAAAACACATGAGAGTCATGCAATGACCCTGACCAGTCTTCCACGAATCGTTCGTCACGACCAACAGTTTCCCCCTTGGTTATTTCCTTGTGCGTCTTGGTGGCCGCGCTCAGCAAGGATGTCAGCAGGGTGTTGTGATAATGGCCGCCAATGCTGAGTTCAACATCTGGTCTCCCTCCTGAGACCAACCACATGGATTCGGCATTGGCTTTCATCTGGCTCCACAATGCGTCCGGTATTTCATCAATGACCTTCTGCATCTTTTCTGCACGTTTGTCCTTCGGGGCAGCGGCAGCTTTCCAGAGGGCAGTTAGATAGGGTAGGAAGGAGTATCCTTCCCACCCTTGCGCCATTCGTATCCTTCTGATGCGCCTCATTCCGGGTTTCTTGTATCCTCGGCCAGCCGCCAGACCTGCCTCAGAATGTCTCTGACGGGCTCCCAGCGGGCCTTGAGGGCCATGACCTCCCGGTAAACATCTCGGCTGGTGTCCACCCGTTCCAGTGCCTCGTCAAGCGGTGTGGGGCAATTCGTAGGCAGAGGGGACAGGTAGAGATTGTTCAGCACCTCCCGCTCCGCAGGGGACAGTTCCAGTTGCGTCCGGGTATCCATGAATTTCAGATGGATTCGGTCAACATCCCGATTGATCGAATCGAAAACCCGACGATAGAAATTGTCGTAGTTTGATTTCGTGATGTGATCCTGTTCCAGCAGAGACCGGCCGTCCTGGAACAATTTTTCAGCGTGGTTCATTTGAATTTCCTCGTTTTTACAGATGCAGCAATGAACGGCGCGACCGATTCATAGAGGGACGCGAGCGCCGTGACATAAGTGATGGTGTCCTCGTTTTCTTCCCGCTTCTTGGCCATTCGGTCAAGAGACTTGGCCATTCGGTCAGCGAGGTAGAGTTTCACCCGATCCCGAAGGATGCGAGAAAATTCATTCCAATCCCTCGCTTCTCTTTCGGCCTCTGCCGCAATCTCTTGCGCAAAAGCCTTAGTCTCTTCCAGCAACTTGGTTTTCATTTCCTTCTGGTTCATCTCTGTTCTCTTACTCCACGATGTTGAGATGGATATAATCCGCCCGTTTCTTGTGGCTAGCCAGAACCACAAGCATGGC
>RFGN01000690.1 GCA_003696645.1 Gammaproteobacteria bacterium
CGCGAAGCGGTGATCCCGAAACCGCCGTACAGGCTCCACATCCGATGCAGTAGCCGCCTCGCAGAACCGTATCGGCCAGATTGTCTCTCCGCATCAGCGTCTCACCGGATGAAAACTTCTATTTTTTTCTTCAACATGTCCAGGTCCACGTCGAAATCATCGTGCTTCCCCCGTTCGGTGGGGCCGCAGAGGCATCCATATGCATGACCGAGGGACGCACTCAACCAGCGATAATGCGTGAACGGAGCCCCGGGAAACAGTTCCAACACCGTACACTGCCGGGCAAACATCATGTTGGTCAGACCGGCGCCATGCGGCCCGATGATGTGCCTCGCTTCTGCAAACAACCGCACCTGATCATGAAACGACATCTTTTCCGCCTGAACCGCTTCGAAGCCATACGTCGCAAGCACTTCGATCACGTCGTCCTCATTCAAGACCCTCCTCTTTGAAGCACCCGCCCTGGAAATATACACCTTTCGATCATAGGAACGGTCGGTTCCGTGATCATGCAACACCTCTCTTAGACGGCTAACGAAGCGCTCCGGCAAAAATCCACAGTAATCTTCCGTTAGCGCGGGTGCATGAAAGTATCTCCGCGCAAAGATCCACTGTTGCCTTCCTGGTGCGCGCCGGACGTCGATATGATCGGGGACAAGGTTTCTTACCAGATCGAATATGGGATCAGGATAGGCGCATGGAACATAGAGGCATTCCACCTCCGGCGCATGATCCAGTCCTACGATACGCGGTAGTTCATCAACGAGCCAGTGATAATAGTGACCATACCATCGCCCACCACCCAGGCTGGCTACACGTTGATCGACGACCGCACCATCCCCTTCACCCGGCTCATACCGGTAGGCTCCGGCTCTGAGCATCTTCAAGAAGCGGTATCGCGAAGGAAGCGTTTCAGCAATCAGTTTACCCTCGACGGTTCGAATGATACCCGTTTCAGGCCAGACCCACACGTCGCGTAACCAGTACCCCTCATACGGTCCCATTCCGCGTTCGATTCTCTCCGGCTCTGCATACGGCGCATGGGAGACAACACGTTTGTAAGGCTGGACTTCAACGATACCTTCGAGATGCCTGGCAGCCGTATGAGCGTCATACAACGATGCAATGTCGGGGTATGCGACGGGGGACCTACCCCATCGATGCAACATTTTTTTGAGCATCTTTGACCTTCCTCAGTTAAAAGGGCCTGGAGATGCCAAAGATTTCTTCGCCCCAACGCATCATGTCATCATCAAAAATCGACCTGAACGACGGATCGTTTTCATAGACTCGCCAGCGTTCTAGAACTCCTCGGGGAGAAACATCTCTCTTTCCTTCAAACGAACTGCCTCCTCCATATCCCGGCGTCTTACCGTAGGCTTTTCCGTCGGTCTCGAAGCCGATCTCTCGGGCCAGGCGAATCCGGTATTCAGCGTCCACTACCCATTGATTGTAATTGATCCGAAGCACAGGATCAGGCAAAAAGGTGGGACGCAAGAATTCACGCGCGTACTGTTTCCAGAGTGCCGTATACAGCGCAAGACCATGTCCTTCCAGACGCCCTGATTTTTTCAGACTGGCAAAATGATTGTACGGATCGCGCAATATCAAAAGTTGGACATAGCGCGCTTCGTCTGCCACGTACTGTTCTTTCCTGAAAAAATAGCGTTGAACAGCATGGTCGTAGAGAAACTTGTTCTCCCAACTCACAATCAGCCAGTCCCATGGCGACTTCGCCAGCTTCTGGCGATCAAAGGCCCAGTTCGTGTAGGGACCATCTGGAGTATTGGAAGGAAGCTTCTCTCTCATGCGCAGGAGTTGCCGCACTCGACTCCTAAAACTCGGCCTCACAAGATATTTGCGCAAATCCAGACAACGGGCTTCTGCACTATGAAATGACTGAAATGGATGCGGATAAAAAACATGATTCAGGTGCAATCGCC
>RFGN01000691.1 GCA_003696645.1 Gammaproteobacteria bacterium
AGCCTGCATATCTACATCCATATCATCCACGGTAAAACCCGCTGGCATACGCGCCAATACCGGCTTGCGACGGACCCCTGGCTCGCGAATGCTCTCGCCTTCTTTGATCAACTTTTGCAGCGCCAAAAGCCCGTAAAAGAACGCCTCCGGACGCGGCGGACACCCTGGCACATAGACGTCCACAGGGACGATCTCGTCGGCCCCTCGGACGATGTGATAAGAGCCGTAGATGTAAGGACCACCAGCAATGGCACAGCCTCCTGTGGCCATCACATAACGCGGCTCGGCCATCTGCTCGTAGATCGTCCGCATCCGCGGTGCCATCTTCTTGGTGATTAGGCCAGCGATCACCATCAGATCAGCCTGACGCGGCGTCGCCCGTGCCACCTCCGCACCAAATCTCGCCAGATCCTGGTGTGCCGCGCCAGTCGCCATCAGCATCTCAATCGCGCAACACTTCGTCCCAAAACTCAACGGCCACAGGCTGTTTGCCCGACTCCAGTTGATCATCTTGTCCAACGACGAGATGAGTAGCTGGCCACCCGGCATACTCTCGACATACAAGGGCAACTTGTCCGTGACTATACCCATTCCAACGCTCCTTTCCGCCAGGCGTACACCAGGCCAATGATGAGAACTATGATGAAGATCAAGACCTCAATGAAGCCCACCAGCCCCACCTCGCGAAACGCCACCGCCCAAGGGAATAAGAATGCCGCCTCCACGTCAAACACCAAAAACAACAAACCCAACAGGTAATAACCGACGTTAAACTGAATCCACGCCGGCCCCACCGGGATCTCTCCACACTCATAAGGCTTGTTCTTAATCTTCCCAACCTGATGTGGCGCAATCAGCCGAGAGGCCAACAACCCCCCCGCTACAAAGAACCCCGCCAACAACGCGAACAGAAAGACGAAAAAGTAACTCATTTCGCACCTCTAGCCGGTTCAAACGCACGCCCAAAACGGGCAAAAGACGCGGCTCCAAAAGAACCGCCAACACACTAGCGGATTCTCCCTCGCAAAGAAAGCCCTTTTTTACCCAATGTGATGAAAAACAAACAGCCCGTCCGAACAAGTCAGACGGGCTGTCGTCATGGAATCCAAGATTAGCGTTAATCTACCAAAGAAGCCCCAAAACGAGGTCTGGATCGCTGCCCGCGGGGCGTCCTGGTGTGGCCTTGAACGGTGCCAGACTCTCGCCCGACTGCCCCAACCAACCATTTTCAAAAGATTTTCCCCCTTGGGATACAGGCATACTGCCGACTGCTCTTGCAGGGATTGTCTCGCTTGGATTCGAGTTGCCTCCCCCCCCTGGTTCCTGGGGGGGTGACTGCGGCGATCCTGTTGAGGGGTCGGAATACTCGATTCCACCTCTCCGCAACCCTCAAGCCTGTTGGCTTGATTTTACTAGGGTGGTCCGGCTCTCTCGCCGACTTCTCAGACCTGGTTGTGTGGCTCTCGTCGTGGTTCCTCCCCCTCCTTAAGCTGCTGGCGGGGTTGCTCTCCCACATTCGATCATCCTGTAGGGCTTCTTATGCACTGGTGTGGTACCTTCCTCCTGAGCCTCCGTAACGCAGAGACCTAAACGGAGAAAATTCTCTTTCGAGAATGACCGGCCGCCCGAAGGCTTCACCCGGTCAGGGAGCCTAATCTTGAATGCTCTCTATCTATCTATGAAAGAACGAGGTTATTTCTAACACACCCAACC
>RFGN01000692.1 GCA_003696645.1 Gammaproteobacteria bacterium
AGGAACCGATGCCGATGACGAGGCTGACTTGGTGACAATTCCAGAATCCGCCTTTGCAACCGGCTCTTCTCCTGTAGGAGCGGGGGTTCCCGGGACCATGCCTGTTGCACCCGGAGCCGGAACAACGCCAAGCCATAGCCCGATCTTAGCGTCCCCCTTGGCAAACATGACGGCAACATAATCGCCAACACGAGGTTGCCCCCACAAGCCAAAACTGTTTACGCTCCCTGACTTGTTGCCCCGGAACCCATCATGCCCACCGAATGGCAGCACTGGATAGACTTGAATCCATCCTTTGCGGATATTGGCATCATATCGTGACACCCCGTTCGTTCGATCTACGGGGGCGCCATCCGGAGTTCGATTATCGTAATCGGAAACGCTGATCTCGGGAATACTCACCCATAGACGACCAAGGTGAGATTCATCAACGTCGTCCATGACCTGCCCGATGAAGAGCCCTTCATGTGTTGCGGGCTGGATTGATTTGTTCCACGCCCGTTCCTGTTCCTTGAGTAGATCGCTTCCAATATCCGCCACAAAAAATACCTCCAACCAACTACTGGTCAAAGATATTTAGCGGCTCTTAGAGCTGGCTATTCACCCACTCGATCAACCCAGCGGCGCTCTCCCATTCGGAATCCATGTTGTTTCGGATGATAAAATCAGGTATGATGAACTTGATGTTTGTCTCTGATTGGTGTGTATCCACGGGCT
This sequence comes from Gammaproteobacteria bacterium, assembly GCA_003696645.1. Taxonomy (GTDB): domain Bacteria; phylum Pseudomonadota; class Gammaproteobacteria; order J025; family J025; genus J025. Next base: position 718 of record RFGN01000692.1, read on the forward strand.
CTCCGAGATCAGGCCTATGAACTCTGGCAATCACACCGCCCCTATCCCACACTGCATGTGCTTCATTTGGAAACCGAACATCAGAAATAATTGCATACTTGGGATTGTCCTGTTCGATCTTGGTCATGGTGAGTTTGACCCAGAAATCTGGATCAACCCGTTCCCGGAAACATTCTGTCCCAATGAATTGGAGAAGCTGACGCCTGCTCATCCCAAGCATCTGACAATAGGGATCATCAGCGCTTTCCTTGTATTCTGGATCATTGTTGAGACGCTCCAGATCCCATCCGAATAACGAATGGCAGACTGCTTTCAATGGGTCCGCATACGCATACTTCTTCCCGCCTGGAACTCGGGACAGAATATGTTTGGCGAGAGTGTCCTTGCCACTGTGCTTGTATCCAGTAAGCCCAATCAGAATGGTCATTTCTTCATATGCCTTTTTGCTTGATGATATGGTAGCATGGTTCCCTGTCGGTCAACATAGGTGAAGTGCCGTTTTATATCTTCAGGGAACTCATCAATGATCTCTGTCTCGA
>RFGN01000693.1 GCA_003696645.1 Gammaproteobacteria bacterium
CGTCGCCGGGGCCAGAACCCTGGGATTCTCCCTGGACGACATCCGCGAAATCCTGGCCTTGCGTGACCGGCGAGAAGCGCCCTGCCGGGTGGTGCTGGATCTGCTCCAGGCCAAAGCCGCCGAAATCGAGCAGCGCATCCGGGAACTGGAGCGACTGCAAACCGAATTGGAAGAGCTGCACGCCCTGGGTCTCACCTTCCCCACCGATGATGTGGACGGTAAAAACTGCGTCTGCCATCTGGTGAGCGAGCGGGCGCAATCAGTAGCCAGTAATCAGTAATCAGTTTTCAGTACACCTTTTCTTGGGATGGCGCCTACTGGTTACTGAACACAGAACACTGAACACTAAACACCCCCTTGACATTCCAGCAACTGGAAGGTGTATCCTTCCGGCATGGACGAACGAATTGTTACCCAAACCAAGTGGAGATGCTGGACATTCCCCACGATTATTGACTGGCTTTTCTACCATCCCCGGCTCAATATTTCCCATTTACTCCCATCAAATACAACTTTAGTACACCCCTCCCAATCAACCTTATCCACGCTTGTGTACCGCAGATCAAACGGATGCACTTTAGGAACAGAATCAATGATATTCAATGCTTCCTCACGCTTGCCTTTTGCTATAGCTACCCAGGCATCTTCCAGTACATCAGGCAATTGCCCAAAGACGGCATAAATGCTTTGCAACCGTTCTGAAAGCAGTGTATGCACCCGGTCCTCAACCGAATCCTTGTAGCGCATATTGTACACATACACAGTATCATACACCTGACCAATACGCTGAATACGCCCCTTACGCTGCTCCAGCCGGGTGGGATTCCAGGGCAGGTCAAGATTTATGAGCGAGCCTAAACGCTGCAAGTTCAGCCCTTCGCTGGCAGCGTCTGTACCCAACATCAAACGGAGCTTGCCAGCCGATACCAATTGCTTCAATTCTTCCCGCGCTTTGGGTATCCACTGCCCTTTCTGCATCAGGCCAGATGTTTGCGGCCCAGAATACAGGGCGATTGGCTCATCCGGCAGATCTGCCGAAAGTTGTTCTGCCAGCCATTGAATGGAATCCCGGTACTGGCTGAAAATAATGCACCCCCGATTTTCGAGCCAGCCGCGTGTGAGCAGATATTCACGCACTCTCTCATATTTGGGGTCACGTTCTTGATTGGCTGTTAAATGTGCCAGCAGCCTTTCCAGAATCTCGCGCTCTTGTTGGTTGATTTGTTCAGCCAGCCGAGAAGATGTAACTGGCGTGCCATCTTCACGCTCATCTTCTTCGAATTCTTCCTCCTCGTCTGGAATGCCCAAAATCCGCTCAACAGTGCGTTGACCAGCATATATGGAACTCCCCATACGCCTCAGCAGCATGGTTTCCAGAAATCCCGTACCACGATGCCCCTCGCCAAAGACTTTACAAAATTCTTCCGCCAGGGCATAGGCTTCTTGCAAATAGGCAGGTAAAGGAATGGCTTCTCGTTCCTCTTCGCCAAACAATTGCACCCCAATTGGCTGCAAGAGGGGTTCATGGGTTTCCGGGTCAAATTCCTTTTCCAGTTGTTCGCGCGTGCGCCGTACCAGATGGCGAATAAGTGGATTGTGATTCTCCACCAGGTCATCAAAATTTTTCTGAATGCGACTCTGGTCGGGAGGGCGCAAACGCGAGAGGGCGTCGCCGGGAATAACTGCCTGATCTTCAGGGACATCCAGACTGCGGCGCAAAATTTCAAAATCTCGTCCTTCACCAGCAGGTGGCATCGGGTTCCGCACCCAATCCCACATTTCGTCCAGCGTCCCCGGCCGGGACTCAGGATCAGTTAGCAAATTCAGGGCGCGACTGGCGTCTCGCCAGGGGCTGTACATATTGCCTAACACCATTTCATTACCCCGTGCCAACACGTCGAGCAAATCCCAGACTTCAATGGGATGAAGCTGGATAGGCGTGGCCGTTGCCAGCAGTAAGCTGCGGGTACGCGGGGAGATCTCCCACATAAATTGCAACAAATTGTTTGGATCAGCTTTTTCCTGGGGGCGATGCACGTTCCGCCGCCGGGCGCGATGCGCTTCATCCAGGATTACACAGTCATATTCCAGGCGAAGCAGGTATTCGGCCGTTTCTGAACGGCGTGAAATCAGCCCTGAAGAAACAATTCCCACTCGTCGCGGACACTTGCGAACGGCTTCCACATTGTTAGCCGGATAAGCCAACCCGTTTTCGTCTACCCACTGCCGCCCGTTCCAGACCGCCGAGGGCATGTTCAGTAGATCGCGTAGTTCTCCTTGCCACTGCCACAGCAATGTCTTGGGGGCGATGACCAGAATGGGCTTCTCACACGTCAAGGCAATCAGCAGGGCAGTCATCGCCAATTGCAGTGTTTTACCCAGCCCCACCTGGTCAGCCAAAATAAAACGCGCCGATTGATACGGACCGTGGTGTGCTTCGTAGGCTAACTTGACAAAATATTTTTGATGTTCCCAAAGGCCGTTCTCGCGACGGTAAACTGGCGTTTCAATGACGGCCGGCGCCGGATCTTCTGTTTGCCACTCAGGAAAATGATAAATCACCCGACGATGTGCCAGGCGTTCAATGTCCTTGATGACCAGTTCCGAAAGCGGGCAGGCGAAAGGTGATCCCCACAGGGCGTCGAATTCCGCCTGCACCCAGGCGACCGCTTCAGCAGAACGATCCTCCCAAAGGAGTTCATAGTTCTTCTCCCAGGCAAAGCGGGTTTCGTTGGCGCTGCCCAGAAAACTGGTCTGGCTCCCGTCGGCCAGGGTGATAACGCCAGCCTTACCGTGTACCAATCCAAAAACCTCATCTGGCAAGACGCGCACCCGCATTTTGCCGCTGTTTAGCAAATTGTAAAGACGCCGGTAACGGGTTTGCAGTTTGTCACCGCCGGGAGTGTCTAGCAACTGTTCAGGGCTGGCGCTGGTCCAGGCGCGGCGGATGCTGGCCCTGGCGGCGCGCGCAGTTTCCACATCGCGCGGGTCCAGTTGGGCGTTGCAAACGATGCGGATGGGTCCCTGGACGCTTTCCAGTTCCTCGCCGACTACTTCCAGCAGGGAAGAAGTGAAATAGCCGGCGATACGATCATAGGTACGGGCGTTTTTTAGCCGTTCTGCCAGAAAAGTTCTGCCCAGATGAGGTTGACGACGGGATGAAAAACGATAGATCATGTCAATTTCCATTGTACAGCAACATTCATGTTGCCCATGTTGCCTATGCTCTTTGGCGACATCAATGTCGCCGTACAAGGCTTATTCATCTTCCGGTGAAACCAGTTCTTCATGACACCAAGTAAACGGCCAATCTTGCCAACGCGCCACCAAACCAGCTTTGACAGGATTATTCAAAATGTACCACATGATGCGGAGTAATTCGCCTTCATCCCGGACAACGTGGTCGTAACTCTCGTGATGCCAAAATGCACCGCTACGGCCCAGCGCCTGGTCGCAGAACCGCGCTGTGCGGCCTTTCAGCAAACGTATCGTATCGGCCAACGGATAGACGGCCGTTTTACCTTGATGGTTCGCCGCGTATGCCGGCAAATATCCGCTGGCATCAATTAAAAGATGCACGTGGTTGGACATGATGCAGTAGACCAACAGACGGTAGCGTTCCCCGTCCAGCGCGTGAATCTGATCGGCCACGATACGGGCGATAGGCTCTTCTGCCAGCCAGTGCGGGCCATCTTTACAACGATCCAGCCAGGCATCATAGCGGCCAAAAGCACGCTTCTGCGCTTCGTACTGTTTTTGCTTTCTTTGTGTTGGCGGCGTGTCTTTTTCGATGCGTTCCAGTTCGCGCTGGCGTTCTTCATCCAACACGGCGACCACGTCCCGCGGCAAGCTATTTGCAAGGTTGAAAGTGACAAAGAAGATTGCCTCTTCTGGATGATAATGTGGCAGGTTGCGTCGGTAAAAGGTTTTGCTTTCCATTTCTTTTTTACGGCAAAATTAATGTTGCCACCTGGTCGCCCACCGTACCGCAACATTCATGTTGCCCGAGTGAAGCGACATAAATGTCGCAGGACAGGATTGCCACCTGGTCGCCCACCGTACCGCAACATTCATGTTGCCCGAGTGAAGCGACATAAATGTCGCGGCACAAGGTCAGATATGGTCGCCTCGTACCAGGGCAGCCAGGATTTCGGCGTTTTTGGCAGGAGTAAGCCAGCGAACCATATCCCCGACGTGGCGCAGAACAGCCAGGTAATCCAGCAGGTGCAGGATTTTTTCTCGACTCCCCCAATAATCGGACAGTTCGGTCTTTAGATAGTTGAGACCGCGGTTCGGCTCTTCGCTTTGCTCAATCTGCCACAGGGCAAAGAGTACTTGCCGGGTAAGTGTTCCCGCAAAGCCTTCCCCACCCAACATACGACGGCCCAACTCTTTAGGCGTCTTCAGGCGGGTCTGGTTGGCGGTAGTGTCGGCCAGCAGGTCGGTATAATCGGCCGCTCCAAAGCCCCGGGCCAGTTCCTGGTAAACACCGTTACGGTACTCACCATGGGATTCCACTTCCAATCCCTTGAGATAGAAGCGCTCCATAGGTGTAAGGGTCTTCCAAAAGAAGGTGTCCAGGCCGTGGGGCACCAGGTGGTCGCAGGCAATCTTGACCGCCTGACGGATAAGGCGTTCGATGGGGCTTTCTTCGCCTGCCGGGCGCAGACGATTGATTTCTCGCTGAGGGTTAATGTCTTCGATGGGCTGGGCGGTCAGGACGCGCAGGGCGGCGGCGTAGGCGGCCAGTTGGTAATCGGCATCGCCGAAGTTGGGGTCGCTGGCGTCGTCCAGCTGCAGCATGGCGTCCAGTTGGCGGCGGACTTCTCTTTCGATGCGCGGCACCAGTTCATCCAGGAAGAGCGGCTCGGTGGCGGTGCGCTTGCGGCACACCAGCAGGACGGTGCCCTGGACATAGTTGCCGACTTTCAGGCCGGAACTGGTCTCGGTAGCGATGGTCCAGGCGGCGGTAACACGCAGGCCGGCGGCCCATAAAATCATAGTCAGGTCGGCCCACACCGCGGCGTCCTGATGGGTGAACATGACCACCTGCAGGCC